>CAYUEI010000227.1:0-4870 GCA_964443445.1 uncultured Prolixibacteraceae bacterium
CACGGTTTTTAGAAGAGAAAACAATCCATTTACTGTTTGGTGACCATGAATGCCACGAATTCATTTGATCCATATTACAATTCATCAAACGTGGTGTCCCTCCTTCTGATGGCATGATGTAAAGGCGACTTTCGGGTCGCAGTAGCATAAAATTATCAGCCTGACAAAAGACTATCCACTTACCATCGGGCGAGAACTTTGGAAAATAATTGCTTTTCCCGTTGCCGGATGCTCCTTCCAAAGGCGCTGATTCGCCTCCTTTTCCATCATTAAAAGAAACCGAATACAAGTCAAACTTGAATTCCTTTCCTCCATTTAAGAATTCATTTACATCATTCACACTTTGTAAGGCTCTACCTTTTTTCCTAATTTTCTCAGGAATATATGCTTCAGTTTTTGTAAATAATACTTTCTTTCCATCAGGCGACCAGGTAGCGTTGCTTTGTACATATCTTTCATCATTTGCCCCGGTCAAAGAACTAAATGATTTTTTCTGCCTGTCGTAAATACCAATTATCCCTTTTACAGGAAAGAACAACTGTGAGTATGCAAGATTATCATCAACAGCTACAAACACCGATAAATCCTTAACTGTTGAAAGGACATGCCTGCCATCAGGAGAAATCTGAGAAAGCAGCCCGAATGTAGGTTCTTCGTCATCTCGTTTATAATCACTCCAGGTTATAACATCTTCTGCTTTCAGCGAACAATTTCCTTTTATATCTGAAATTATATACGATCCTTTATCGTTTCCATAATCCACATCCATTGCCAATAAAGGTGTTTGTAACGGGAAGGAATGACAATTACCGCAAACCGGAATATTATCAAGCATCTTTCGTGGCTTACTCCCATCAACACTTCCAAGATACCATTCAATAGTCTTTACGTTTTTAACAGCATAACTGAAAGGAAGAGTCACTGCCCTGTAAAATATATCTGCTCCAACGGGATCTTTTGAAAATGAAAAATTGATTTTTACTGCCGGATAAATATTTTTCACAGCTTTACCTGCAATTGCAGTAAATGTAAGATTATTGTCTGAAGTAGTCTTTTTTAAATCTGCCCAATCGATTGAATCAGGCCTCCATGAGTTTTTATCACTAATTGCAGAAATCAGGATTTCATCTTTATCATTTGTAATAAATACATTCCATTCTGAGGCATGTGATGTCTTATCTTCCCATTCAAATAAGGGAGCAGGTATCTCAGGAGGAAATATTGTTGAATTCCATGGATATGTAATATCAATACCATCAGCTTTTTGCTTTCCGCTTAATATTAGTTGCAGCTCTTTTTTTATTTGATGACCACTACAACCTGAAAGGTATATAAGAGTAAAAATCAGAAGAAAGATTTTAATGCTTTTCTTTTTATTGAAACAGTGTGTCATCATAGGATATCAATATTAACTATAAATGTTAAAACTACTAAAATTCAAAATTAAAGTCAGAAAAAACTATAAAAAAAGAGACTGAACTCTTTCGAGACAGTCCCTTTAATTGATCTAACTATTTATGAAAAAAAAGAATGTTCATAAAAAAATTAAACATATCCTATAAGATTACCATCCAGGATATTGTAAAAGCTTATCCTGACTAAGAGTAATTTCAATGTTAGGCAGTGGGTGGAATTCATTCTTGCCTGGAATAAATTCTCTTGGATAACCATCAATAGTAGGTGATGCATTAAGAATATCATCCGCAATACCCCATCTTACCATATCATAGAAACGTTTTCCTTCACTTGAAAATTCCATTCTTCGTTCGTTCATGATATCATTAAGTGTAATACTGGTTAAAGCAGCAGGTTTACCTGTATTTCCGCACATTCTTGCGCGTTCACGAACTTTATTCACGTAAGCAAGAGCTTTATCATTCTGACCAAGCATTAAAGCAGCTTCAGCAGCATTAAGATAAACTTCTGAAAAACGTATAAGCCTGATATTTTGTGGAGCACCATGCCATGGAGCACCAATATCTTTAAATTCAGCTGAAGAAGCTTCCCATTTTTTAGCATAAACTTTTGTAATACAATGATCAAAGCAATAACGTACCCATTTACCGTTTGAAGTCTGCATTGAATCAACATCACCCTCTCTTGTTAAAGATGTTTTAAGACGTGGGTCAGCCGGATCAAACAAATTGTATAATTCCTGAGTAGGAACAGCAAAACCCCAAGGGCCTGCAGATGTAGCTTTCCCATCTTCATCAAAGAAATAACGTGAAGTGTTCCACTGAGCCGCTGAATTACCTCTTGCAGCAGACCATCCTAAACCTTCCTTTAAACATTGAATCTCAAATACACCTTCTTTACAGTTGTCACCATCAGATGTGAAAATATAACGATATCCATCTACATTTCCTCTCCATGAATCATATCTATCTCCGTTGATACCGACAAGTTCATATTCATTTGAGTTGATTACTTCTTCGCTATATTTGAGAGATTCTTGCCAACGTTCAGTCATACCGTCGAAACGATTGTCTTTTCCACCGTAATTTTTTGCATAAGATGATTCAAACTGATATAAACGACCAAGCAATGCTTTTGCAGCTCCCTTTGAAGCACGGCCTACTTCAGCACCCCAACCACTGCGTTCAGGAAGCACTTCAATTGCTTCTTTAAGGTCTTTTTCAATCAATTCGTATATCTTCTTAATTTCTGCACGCGGCTGATCATATTCATCAGCACCAAGTACATGATCAACATAAGGCACACCACCAAAAATCATTGTCAGATAGAAATAATTGATGGCGCGAACAAACTTAGCTTCAGCTACCCTTCTGTCAATCAAAACCGGATCAGCATCTTTATCTGTTTCTTTAATACTTGGTAATTCTTCAATAGCTATGTTACTGAAATAAATACCACGATATAGAGTACCAAAAACTTCATCAAATATACCATCAGATGGCAAACAAGTAAAACGACCAAAGTCCTGTAAGTTAGGACAATCGCTAACGTCTTGTCCGCCCGGTTCTGCATCATCACCCGGCATTTCACCCATACGATGTAAAATATCAGTATCCCAAACACCAATATTGTTAAATGGTGAGTAAGCTGCTGTTATAGCCTGATTGGCATGGTCCTCTGTAAGATAAAATGCTGCACTGTTTTCTGCTGCCTGAGGAGTTATGTTCAGGTAATCGGAACTGCAACCGAAGGATGCTATTCCAATCAACAGAATCAACATGTATTTTAATATTATTTTATTCATAATCTTCATATTACTTTATTAAATTAAATTGGTCATTTAAAAAACTAAGTTGGCTCCAAAATATAACATTTTTGTTACCGGATAAAGACCTATATCTACTCCTGAATTCAGAATATTATCAATACTTCCGACTTCAGGATTCATACCTGTATACTTTGTAAGTGTAAACAAGTTTCTTCCTCCAACATATAATCTTAGTTTATCAACACCAATTTTGCTTGTTACAGATTTTGGAATAGTATAACCAAGCATAATATTCCTCAAACGAAGGAATGAACCATCTTCAACGAAGAATGAATTCATTTGTGTATAATTATCTGCTGTAAGACGATAAACATCTGTGTCATGGTTTTCATGAACAACAACAACTCCGTCTTTGACAATTTCATCACGATAACGGTTAGCAAATGCTTTACCACGGTTAGCATATCCTGTTGGGTTATACATATACTGTTTGGTACCGTTCATGATTTTATTTCCGTATGTTCCGTTAAAGAATGCTGAAAAGTCAAATCCTTTATATTGAAGGTTCACAGAAAATCCAAATGACAATTTAGGCCATGGGCTTCCGAGAAGAACTTTATCACCTGCTTCGGTCTTCCTGCTATCATTGTTTGCGTCTTTAAAACGCATATCACCAGGTTTTGCTTTTGACTGAAAGAACTGTTTTTGACCTGTTGATTCATTAATGAAGTAAGGCTGATTACTAATAACTAAATTTTTACCAACTAATTCAGTTGGATCATCAGCAGAGAACATGCCTTCTATCTGATAACCATAGAATTGTGCAATTGGCTGACCTACTATAGTAATATTTGTTGGTGATACATTGTGTACTGCACCTGATTTCATTGAGTCAGTGGCAAGTGAAAGAACTTCATTCTGAACACCTGAGAAATTCAAATCAATAGAACCTGTAAGCTCACCATCATTTTTGCGGGCACCAATTGTAATTTCATATCCTTTATTACTTATGCTACCAAAGTTCACTTCAGGGTTTGCACCACCATGTGTACCTGCAATTGAACTAGTTTCTTTCTGAAGAAGCATACCTTCATTTACCTTGTTAAACAAATCGGCTGTCAGGTAAACACGGTTTTCAAAGAATGACATATCTAAACCAAGGTTTGACATGTTTATCGATTCCCAATGTATTGCAGGGTTTGCAATCTGATTAGGTCCTGTTCCTACCTGTGTTCCTAAACCACCAACTTCAGTACCATTAAATGTATATCTGAATTCTGCTTTTGTTTCAACTTTTGAAAGGAAAGGACTACCAGTTCTTGCATTGGCACCTGTTTGTCCATATCCAAAACGTATTTTACCGCTTGAAATTACAGGAACACTCTTCATGAATTCTTCTTCAGTAAACTTCCATCCTGCAGAAAATGAAGGGAATGTACCCCATCTGTTGTTAGGACCAAAGTTGCTCGAACCGTCACGTCTTACGTTAACTGTTAAGAGATATTTCCCTTTGTAATCGTAATTCAAACGACCAAAATATGCCAGACTTGTTCCAACATCAGCTGTACCTGTAACATTCTGAGCATCTGCTGTTCCATTTGTAGATTTTGTAAGATATAACATATTTGGATCTGAACTTGCCATATCAAGCCTTTGTCCTGAAATATCATACCACCACCATTTGCT
>CAYUEI010000228.1:0-4869 GCA_964443445.1 uncultured Prolixibacteraceae bacterium
CTTCACTTCCTCCTGATGATAATGAATACAAAGTACTGATAACTTTACTTTTCATTTCCGATGTTGCCTTATTAGTAAAGGTTACAGCAAGTATGTTTCTGTATTTGAGTGGATTTTCAATCAGAAGCTTTATGTATTCGGCTACCAATCGGTATGTTTTACCTGATCCTGCGGATGCTTTAAATATTGTAAGTTGGGACATATTCCAGTGTTTTGTCTGTGAAAAATTTAAGGTTAACGGCTAATTTAGCAATAATGCTTCACTAATACATCCCCCACCTAATGAAACTGCATCTTTTATTTCGGGTAGCATCTTATATTTTTAAAGGAAATCTTCCTTAATACTTTTAATTAGTATGTCGGGAATCAAGCTCTTCATTTTTCATATTTGAACTTAAGGGCAGGGTAAAACTGAGTACACTCCCCTTCCCCGGTTCGCTCTCAATAAAGAATTCTCCTTTATTCAATTCTATCAACTCTTTACAAAGAAGCAATCCCAGACCTGTCCCTTTCTCATTATTTGTACCCGGCGTTGAAGGAACTCCTTCTCCCCGCAAAATTTTATCTACAATATCTTTGCTCATCCCTACACCGGAATCTTTTACGCTTACTAAAACCTTATTGTTTTCAATACGTTGTGTTTCAACAACTATTTCACTTCCCTTAGCAGAGAATTTAATTGCATTGGCTATAAGATTTCTGACGATAATCATTGCACTTACTTCGTCAAAAAAAGCAAAACATTCTTTCTCTGAATTATTTATTAATCTTATGTCCTTATTCGCTAATGTAGATTCAAAATAGGTTATCACCTGAGTAATACACTTTGATAAATTATTACTTCTTATATTTATTTTAAACTGATCATTCTGGCTCAATCCCCAGGACAATAGGTTTTCAACAAGCATAGACAACGAATATGCAGTTACTCCCAACTTCTTTGCTATTGTTTCTTTCGTTTCAAAGGGTATATTCTTTTCTGAAAAGATTTCAATCCCCTGAATAATATTCGACAATGGACTTCTTAAATCATGACCTATTATTGCAAATACCCTGTTTTTTAAAGCAAGTTCCTTTTGAAGTGTATAGTTCTGGTTTTCAATTATTTCATTTTTCTCATTCAACTGATTGGTCCTTTTTTTAACTTTTTCTTCCAATTCTGTATTTAAAACTGCTAACTCTTCAGACAACTGCTTGTCCTTTTCATAAATCTCTACAAACCTTCTGAAAAATTCAAAGGATTGAGTCAGAATGAAAAACATGAACACATACGGAAGTATATAAAAGTCAAATAAAAAAACTCTTGAGTCTGAAACAAAACTATCATGTACTGCCCCTGCTAAAAGCATTATAAAACCAAATAAATAAAGAATGGAAATTGTTTTCCTGATTTTTAATAACCTGATTGACTGAATTATAAATATTATGAAGCATACACTCAGTACAATATAAAATATGAACAAAGAGTAAGAAAAAATATTTACCGGTAATGTCAGAATAGCAATAACTACTATCAGGCTAATCAGAGTTAAAACAATAATTACTTTTTCAACAACCTTAACCGGCAAAATGAAATAGAAACCCCAAACCCCACACATTATTCCTCCAAAAATTCCAATATACTCCAACCTTATTATCCAATCCCATCTGATATCGGAAATAAAAGAAATTGGTATTAAATTAGAACATATTCCTCTCAGAAATACAAAGAGAAAACATAAAGCCAGATAAAAAATTGCCTTTTCTCTCCGGTTAAAAAAAGAAAAAATCAAATAGAATAATCCAAAAGAAAATAATATACCTAAAGTAAACATTTCCAATAGATTGTCCATGTTTTCCTTTTGTTCAAGAAATTTATATTCACTGATTAACGGAACCTTCCAGATTCCTCCCCTCCTGTGATTGAAATTTGAAACCTGTATTAATATTTTTACAGTATCTGATTCAGGTATAAACTTAAATATCTGTGGCTTATAAAATGGAACCTCTTCACTTTTATTTTTTCCCGGAACTCCGCATTCAGCGTTTAATTCTCCATTAATAAACAACCTGAAAGCCACATCAACCCCCGGCAGATGCAATCCTAACGGCTCCCGGAAGTTATGAGGTAAAATAAGTTCGAGATGATAAGTACCATAGCCGCTTCCATTTAATTTTTTTCCGTTTAATGAATAGCTTGACCAATACGAGGGTATTTTAATTTTTAAAGGAGAAAAACCATTTTTATTTTTTTCAATATCTTCAGAACTGAGAAAATTATTCCAGTAAAAATCCCATTCACACGACAATGGAATTCTTCTCTTGCAAAGATCATTTTCGTTTTTAATTGTACATTTTGCAGTATCATTTGCAAAAGACAATACGACTAGTAAAAAAGCAACTAGAAACAGAATAATTCTTTTCATCTCAATGAATAAATTCTGACCTTTTGGGATCATTTTTTCAGATACATAAATTACAAAAAAATAAATAAAAATTGTCTTTAATGAGAAAAACTATGCAAAATAAAAAGCCCGGCTTTGTATAAAGACGGGCTAACATTATTTCACCTAAATAAGAATACTATTTTACTTTATCAACGATTGCTTTGAAAGCTTCCGGATGATTCATAGCTAAATCAGCCAAAACTTTACGGTTGATATCAATATTCTTAACCTTTAAAAGATTAATGAATGTTGAATAATTTAATCCTTCAGGACGAACTGCTGCATTGATACGCTGAATCCATAAAGCCCTGAAATTTCCTTTTTTCTTTTTTCTGTCGCGGTAAGCATACTGCATACCTTTTTCCCAGGTATTCTTTGCTACCGTCCATACGTTAGCCCTTGAACCAAAATTTCCTCTGGTTGCCTTCAGGATTTTCTTCCTTCTGGCCCTTGATGCTACGTTGTTAACACTTCTTGGCATAATCTTACATTTTCGAGTGGTTAGCGCTCTGTTATCATTAAGAGACTTGCAAGCTAATTCACTCAGGTTAATTACTAATTTTTAAACTCTTTCAAAAGAACTACTTCATTGCTAACATCCTCTTTACATTTGATTCGTCGGCTTTGTCGACAAGACCAAAGTAAGTAAGATTACGTTTGCGCTTTGTGCTTTTCTTAGTCAGAATGTGACTCTTAAAAGCATGTTTTCTTTTGATTTTTCCGGTACCGGTAAGCTTAAAACGCTTTTTAGCACCGGCATTCGTCTTCATTTTCGGCATTATCCTACTTTTTAAATGTGTAACCTAATTATTTTTTCTTCTTAGGTGAAATAAATATCGTCATTCTTTTGCCCTCTAACTTAGGCATCATTTCTAACTTCCCATTTTCTTCAAGCTCATTGGCAAAACGTAAAAGCAATATTTCGCCCTGCTCCTTGAATAATATCGACCTTCCCTTAAAAAAGACATATGCTTTAACTTTTGCACCTTCCTGCAAAAATTTCTCAGCATGTCTCAACTTAAAATTAAAGTCATGGTCATCAGTATTTGGACCAAATCTGATTTCCTTAACTACAACTTTAACAGCCTTAGCTTTAATCTCTTTTTGTTTCTTCTTCTGCTGATAAAGAAACTTCTGATAATCAGTAATTTTACATACCGGCGGTTCAGCCTTTGGTGAAATTTCCACCAAATCTAACTCCAGGTCATCAGCAAACTTCAACGCTTGCTGGATGCTATAAACTCCCGGATTTTCGATGTTGTCTCCGACAAGTCTTACTTCCCGAACTCTGATTTGATTGTTGATACGGAAAAACAACTTATCGTCATCCCGGGTATCAACTCTTCTGCCTCTCTGCGGTGATTTTATTTCCTCCAAAATTACTAACTTCTTAAATTTTGTATGTTACTTAATTGTTCGTTAACTTCATTTTTAACTTTCTGAGCAAATTCCTCAACGCTCATCGAACCTTGATCTCCCTGCCCCTGTCTCCTTACTGAAATTGTTTCAGTTTCTGCTTCTTTCTCACCAACAACCAAAAGATATGGTATTCTTTTTAACTCGTTATCACGAATCTTTCTGCCAATCTTTTCGTTACGGTCATCTAAGACGGTGCGAATATCGGAAATATTTAAAATATTTGAAACTTTTCTGGCGTAATCGTTAAATTTTTCACTAATAGGCAAAACAACTGCCTGTTCAGGCGTCAGCCAAAGCGGGAATTTGCCCACTGTATGCTCAATCAACACAGCTACAAATCGTTCCATTGAACCAAAAGGTGCCCTGTGTATCATTACCGGCCTGTGACGCTGATCATCAGAACCTATATACTCAAGCTGAAATCTTTCAGGAAGATTGTAATCAACCTGAATTGTTCCCAATTGCCAGCTCCTGCCTACTGCATCCTTTATCATGAAATCAAGCTTAGGACCGTAGAATGCTGCTTCACCGGTTTCAGTTACAGTGTTCAAACCTTTTTCCTGAGCTGCTTCAATGATTGCTCTTTCCGATTTCTCCCAGTTTTCATCAGATCCGATATACTTTTCCTTGTTATTCGGGTCTCTCAACGATATCTGTGCTGTATAGTCAGTAAACTCTAGTGCCTTGAATATTATGAAAATAATATCTATAACTTTCTTGAATTCATCTTTTAACTGATCAGGAGTACAGAAAATATGAGCATCATCCTGAGTGAACCCCCTTACCCTTGTCAGTCCATGCAACTCACCGCTCATTTCATAACGATATACGGTACCAAACTCAGCAAGACGAATTGGTAAATCTTTATACGAACGAGGCTTTGTTTTATATATCTCACAATGATGAGGACAATTCATAGGTTTCAGCATGTACTCCTCACCTTCCTGGGGCGTTGTTATGACACGGAACGAATCCTTTCCGTATTTTTCATAATGGCCTGATGTCTTGTAAAGCTTAACATCGC
>CAYUEI010000229.1:0-4856 GCA_964443445.1 uncultured Prolixibacteraceae bacterium
ATAATTCTGCTTCTATTTCTCTTCTTTTATCAGACTTATACCAAAAGAAAAACTTTTGTTGATCAAGCTTTTCTTCTTTGCTCTTTGCTGTATAAACCTGCTCTGATGTGTAAGGATGTATACCTGAATAGTATATTTCAGTTGCTAGAGTCATCGGGGTAGGAGTGAAATCCTGTACTTGCTCAAGTTTGAAATCAAGTTCTTTGGTTTCAAGCATCAGCTCTGCCATGTCTTTTTTTGTACTTCCCGGGTGACTGGAAATGAAATATGGAATCAGCTGTTGCTTCAGCCCAGCTCTTTTATTCTCTTCAGCAAAGAATTTTATCAGCTTTCTGAAAAGATTGAATGACGGCTTCCTCATTAATTTTAAAACATTATCACTCGTATGTTCAGGTGCTACCTTCAACCTGCCTGAAACATGATTTCTGATTACCTCTCTCATGTATTCAAGGTTTTCTTCAGTCGATTGCCCCGGTGCAAATATCAAATCATACCTTATTCCGCTTCCAATGAATGCCTTTTTTACATTTTTGTGCTTTCCTGCAAGCTTGTATACTTCCAGTAAATCTGAATGTGAGGTGTTTAAATTATTACATATCGAAGGATAAATACACGAAGGTCGTTTGCACTTTTTACATATTTCAAGGTTGAAACCCTGCATCCGGTACATGTTTGCTGATGGACCTCCAATATCACTGATATACCCCTTGAAATCAGGCATTTTTGTTATTGCATCTATTTCTTTTGCTATCGATTCCTTTGATCGGCTTGATATGAATTTTCCCTGATGTGCTGATATTGTGCAAAATGAACATCCTCCAAAACACCCCCGGTGTATTGTTATTGAATGTCGTATCATTTCATAAGCTGGAATATGCTTCCCTGCATATCTTGGATGGGGAAGCCTGGTATATGGATAATCATAAAAGCTATCTATTTCTTTTTCTGAAAGAGGTTCATAGGGTGGATTAATAACTACCCATGAATCAAGTGTTTGCTGAATTATCCTTTTGCCTTTCCACTTATTTGATTCTTCTTCTATATATTTGAAATTCTCAGCGTATTTCTTTTTATCCTTCAGACATTCAGAATGCCCGGTCAAAATAATGCCGTCTTCTTTTTCCGAAACATTCTTTGGATATTCATTCTGAAGCCAGGCTGTCTGGGGTACTGATTTAATGTCTTTTATACTTTCTCCGGCTTGTATCTTCGTTATTATTTCCAACAATGGTTTTTCACCCATTCCGTAAACCAATAAATCAGCTCCTGATGAATAAAGAATGGAAGGCAATAACTTGTCACTCCAATAATCGTAATGGGTTACCCTTCTTAGCGATGCTTCTATTCCTCCAATTATTATTGGAATATCGGGATACAGTTCTTTTAAAATCCTGCAATAAACATTTGTTGCATAATCAGGCCTCATCCCTGGTCTTCCATCCGGAGTATACGCATCATTTGACCTAAGTCTTTTATTTGCAGTATAATGATTAACCATACTATCCATGCACCCCGACGTTACGGCAAAAAATAAGTTTGGTTTTCCAAGCTTTTTAAAGTCGCGCAGGTCGTCACGCCAGTTAGGCTGAGGAACAATGGCTACTTTTAGTCCGCCTGATTGAATAACCCTCCCAATAACAGCTGTCCCAAATGAAGGATGATCAACATAGGCATCTCCGCTGAATAGTATTACGTCAATACTATCCCAGCCAAGTGCTTTGACTTCTTTCGCAGAAGTTGGCAACCAATCACTGATTTTATATGTTATCGGGTCTATCAAAATTCTTTTTTGTTGCAAAGGTAGTTTTTTTAGAAAAAAGAACCGGTTGTACTCTTATGAATACAACCGGTATATTTAATATTAAAGCTTTAATAGATTGGTTCAGCTTCTGATAATTCAATATTATAAGCTATCGCCGAAATCCTGTTTGAATTTGGCAACAAGTCTTTCAGGCCAGCTATCAACTGCATCAAGACGTCCCATGAAGAATCTTAATACTTTTGGTTCTTCAACAAACTTTAGTCCTCCAACTAACTCCCGATTATCAAATAACCATTTTATTCTGTCTATGAGATACATTGTTTGTGATAAAGTGAATACCCTTCTTGGGAATGCAAGACGTAAAAGTTCAACATCAGCAAGGATATCATTTCCATTTTCATCCCTTACACTTGATATTGTTCCTCGTTCCATACCACGACAGCCTGAAATTAAATAAAGAGCTGCAGCTAAAGCTCCTGCAGGGTATTGTTCTTGTGGAACATGAGGAAGGAATCCCATACAATCGATATGAGCTCCAAGTGCTCCAGAAGGTGTAATTACTGGAATACCCATGTTATCAAGTTCATTTACTGTATATTCTATGAATTTTGGTGATTGGTTGATGACTGTTTCATCTGTTGTTTCTATTAAACCAACTGCCATTGCTTCAATTTCACGAATCGACATACCCCCATAAGTAAGGAATCCTTCATATAAAGGTACCAAATCACGCATTTGCATATAAAGGTCATGGTTGTTTGTGCAAATACCACCACCTCTTGAAGAACTAACCTTACGGCTTGAAAAATAGACAATGTCAGCAACATCACACATCATTAAAAGGATGTCCTTAATTGGAGTATTTTTAAATTCTTCTTCTCTTTGTTTTATGAAATATGCATTTTCACCTATCAAACTGGCATCAAGAACAATCATAATACCGTGTTCATCAGCTACTTTCTTCACATCCCTCATGTTCTGTAATGAGAATGGCTGACCTCCAATCAGGTTTGTAGATGCTTCAAGTCTGATGAAAGGAATACTTTCTTTACCGTATTTTGCTATAAGATCTTTGAATTTCTGAATATCGATGTTTCCTTTGAACGGAAAACTGCTTTTAATTTTCATCGCTTCATCAGTGTAGATCTCAAAGAGTGTACCCCCATTAATCTCCATGTGAGCTTTTGTTGTAGTAAAGTGATAGTTCATTGGAATTATATCACCCTTTTTAATAAAAGCTTGCGATATGATATTTTCACAAGCGCGACCCTGATGTGCAGGTAAAATAAATTTCTTTCCAAAAACTTCCTGAATGGCGGCTTCCATCCTATAATAACTTTGTGACCCTGCATAAGCATCATCTGCTCTTAACATTGAAGATACCTGATTGTCGCTCATTGCATTAGTGCCACTATCAGTCAACATGTCAAGAAAAATATCTTTGGTATCAAGTAGGAAAGTGTTAAACCCACCTTTCTTTATCGCTTGAAGACGTTCATCAATGGGTTTCAAAAATAATTTTTGTACAATTCTTACTTTGTGTAGTTCAACAGGTATTTCAGGTCTACTGTAAAATTTAACTGTTGTTTGGTTTGTATTCTCCATCATTTAAAATATTTAAAATAAAAAGTATAAGTATTATTGTTGTTTATTATTCAAATTGAAATTAAGTTCCCTAAAATAGTAAAAAAATGAAAGATGGGATGTCAAAGGAAGTAATTTTTTAAAAAAATTAATCAAATGATTTGATTCTTTTAATCAGATGCTTATTCTGATTTAGTAAATTTTAGACGATAGCTTGTTTTTCTTGAAAAAGGGCAAGATTTTAATTATTTGACAGAACTCTTTCTCTATCTAGAAAACAATTATTAAACTTTTGATTTTAATTTCTAAACATTTTTTTTACCCTATTCGAATCAAACATCTACCATATACCTATCAAACACCATAATTATTTTTCTTATGGTGTTTGATAGGTATATGGTAGATGTTTGGTATAAAGGAAGCAGGTAGCAAAATCTTGATTTTTCTCTTTCCAAGAATGTTTTTTCAATAATAAATACTAATAAAGAAATCTTCTTCCCAATATTGCAGAAAAGAAGATTTTATACTTTAATGAACACTAAGTCTTATTTAGATTTCCAGAGAGTTTCTTTTTTGTTGTAATAATCTTTTAAGATAAAGAATGCCTTTTTCTTTTCACCCTTTTCTGAAAAGAGTCCTTTTCTGTTCCATCCATCCTGAACTCCAGGCAATAAGCGACGCGGAGAACGGAAATCATTTAATATCCATGGGGTCATTCCACGCAGTTGTGGAATTTTGTCAAGCATTTCCAGATTTCTGATGTATAGTTCTTCCTGAAATTCTTCAGTCCACCGTGTGTCTTTATCTCCATGAAGCCCATATTTTGCACCTCCGCCGTATTCGCTGATTATAACCGGCTTGTTAAAAGCAATGGTCCATTCTGTACGCTTACATTTCTCGGGAAGGCCATCATACCAACCGATGTATTGGTTGAATGAAAGAACATCAACATAGCGGGCAAAGGGGTCTTCAATTGCTACCTTGAAAGGGTTTTCACTGATAGTATGTTTTTCCAGGGCAGCACTTATAAGTCGGGTTTCATCCAGATTGCGGGCCAAGTTGATTAGGCCAGTTAGAAATTTATTTCTTGGTTCACTGACAGGTGTTTCATTGGCAACAGACCATATAATTACGTTGGCTCTGTTTTTATCCCTGTTTATCATGTCAGTAAGCTGAGCTTCAGCATTCTTGTATGTTTCTTCATTCACCCAGTCTATAGTCCAGTAAACCGGAATTTCAGACCATACCATTATCCCAAGCTCTTCAGCTACCCTGATCATATTTTCATTATGAGGATAATGGGCCAGACGAACGAAATTGCAGTTGAGCTCCTTAGCCCTACCGAGAATCATCCTGGCATCTTCAGCTGACCAGGCTCTGTCGCCACGGATTCCGTTTTCTTCATGAATGCTTATACCCCTGAGAAATACAGGTTTGCCATTCAATAAAATGTTAGATTCTTTCACTTCTATGCTTCTGAAGCCTATCTTGTCAACTACTTCATTTCCTG
>CAYUEI010000230.1:0-4851 GCA_964443445.1 uncultured Prolixibacteraceae bacterium
TCGATGTTATTGGCTCAATTGCCCATGTTATGATGCTGGGTTCTATTGGACTGATTAAAAAAGATGAATTGCCGGCTCTGATATCAGAGCTTCGTTATATCCATGATGAAATCAAGAGAGGTGAATTTAAAATTGAAGAAGGAATTGAAGATATACACTCACAGGTAGAAATGCTTCTTACTCAGCGACTTGGAGATATTGGAAAGAAAATTCACAGCGGCCGCTCAAGGAATGATCAGGTTTTACTCGATGTGAAACTTTATATAAGAAATGAAATTCAGGAAGTTACCGGTTTGGTTTCAAATCTTTTCAAAACTTTGATTCAAAGAAGTGAAGAAAGCAAAAATATACTCATACCGGGTTATACCCATCTGCAAATTGCAATGCCATCATCGTTCGGATTATGGTTTGGTGCTTACGCTGAAAGCCTTACCGATGACCTGCAGCTATTGAATGCCACCTGGAAAATTACAAACCAAAATCCCTTGGGATCGGCAGCCGGCTATGGGTCAAGTTTTCCGTTGAACAGAACTATGACTACCGAACTACTTGGCTTCGATGGCTTGAATTACAATGTAGTATATGCTCAAATGGGCAGGGGCAAAGTTGAAAAGAGTGTTGCATTTGCTTTGTCGTCAATAGCTTCAACCCTTTCCAAAATGGCCTTTGATGTTTGCCTTTTCATGAGCCAGAATTTTGGTTTTGTTGAGCTGCCCGACAATCTTACAACAGGTTCCAGCATTATGCCCCATAAGAAAAACCCGGATGTATTTGAACTTCTAAGGGCTAAGTGCAACAAAATACAGGCATTACCAAACAACTTAATGTTGATTATAAATAACCTTCCAAGTGGTTATTTCAGAGATTTGCAAATAACTAAAGAGGTTTTTATCCCCGTATTTGATGAATTGAAGGATTGCCTGCATATTGCCGATTATGCCATTAAAGGCATGAAAATCAACAATAAAATACTCGACGACAAGAAATACGATTACATATTCAGCGTTGAGGAAGTCAACAAATTAGTGTCAGAAGGAATACCATTCAGGGATGCTTACAAGCATGTAGCTCAGAAAATTAAGGATGAAACATTCTTCCCGGTCAAGAAGATTAAACATACCCACGAAGGAAGTATCGGCAATCTTTGTAATGATAAGATAGAGCTGAAAATGAACAAGGTGATTGGAGAATTTGATTTTGAAAAAGTAAATACTGCAATGGCAAGGTTATTGTCAGATAAAGAATAAAATAAATTCAATACGAATATTCAAAAAGATATGAAGAGGGGGATGCATAAAATTCAAAAACTTTTGTTGTTTTTTATTGCTTTGCTGGGGTTTGTAAATATCAGCAGGGGACAGGAAGTAATCATGGAAAAAATTGATAACAATTACTTCGTTCCCTGCAAAATCAATGGTTCAGAATCGAAATTCATTTATAATAAAGATCTTGAACACGAAGCTGTAATTCAGCTAAGTGAAGCAACAGCAATGCTTGACAGCGGTATAGTTATAAAAAGCGACTTCAGAAATTGTTTTAAGGATGACACTACAAAAGAAGCAATACCTGTTGGTGCAGAGTTAGTTATCAGCCTGATTGAAACAGGCGGCCAATCAATTTTCAACACACATGCAATAGTTGTTGAAAATGCTGTAGCACCTATTGTTCTTGGAGAGAAAGCTTTTAAAAAGACCGGAGAGGTTTTTATCGATTATGGAACTGGAAAATTCAGGTTTGAAGAAAAAAGATTTGTCAACACCTATGGTGTGAAATATATGTGTGCATCAGGCAATTGTATGAATGGCTACGGCTCTTATTTATATGACAACGGGGCAGTTTACATGGGTGAATTCAAGGATGGCGATATGATGGGTCACGGCATATATTTCTATGAAGATGGTGAAAAGTACATTGGCAACTTCAAATATGGTGAATATGAAGGAGAAGGTGCTTCGATCAAGACCGACGGGACGAAATACATTGGTGAATTCAGTGATGGTGAGTTTAATGGATTAGGGAGGCTATATTTTTCTAACGGCAAGAAGTATACAGGTCATTTTGTTGAAGGAGTGAAAGAAGGCTACGGCATTTATGAATTCACCAACGGCCAGAAATACATGGGATACTTTTCCGGCGACAGTTATAACGGCAAGGGTAAGATGATCTTTTCCAACGGAGCTGAATATTCAGGCGATTTTGTTGATAATAAGAGAGAAGGGTCGGGAATCTATACTACGCCATCAGGAACGAAATATACCGGAGAGTTCAAAGGAGGTTTGTTTCACGGCAAGGGCACTCTGATTCAGAAAGACGGTACCGTACAAGCCGGTAATTTTGTAAACGGGGAGTACGCGGGTCAATAAGTCACGACCATTTTTCAATATGCCTAATACTTAAAGAGGCAAAATCCAATATGGTTTTATTTTAGGGAAGATTCAAAATAGTTATGTACTATTTTAGGATAAGGACTGCCAATTTTAGTATAGTTTAATCCTAGCCAAATCAATAACAACTTGCCACCAGAGAGCCACCAGAGTGCCACCAAAGAGCCACCAAAGAGCCTCTTTCTCCCATTATAATGGGATTAACAGGCACTTTGGTGGCACTCTGGTGGCAAGTTGGTAGGGATGGGGGATATCGGGATTTTGAATCTGGAATTCGTATATTATTTGCACCACGATAAATGGTGATGCTGCCATTCCTCTCGATCTGTCCGGTATATTCTGCATAGAATAGTAAAGACAAGGAGAAAGGTATTCTGAAGAAAGTTTATCACAAGTTTTAAAACACGCTTGTAAGAGGGCTAAAATAACAAAGCCTGTTACTTTACATTGGTTGCGTCACAGTTATGCCACGCATTTGCTTGAATCAGGAACAGATTTAAGGTATATTCAGGAACTGCTTGGGCACAAGAGCAGTAAGACGACGGAGATATACACCCATGTAAGTGAGAAAAGTTTACAAAAGATTATAAGCCCTTTTGATAATCTATAAGAAAACTTTACATTTAACAGAAAAATAAACTAACAAAACATTGGGTTAGCATGCCGGATTGGGTAGATAACCCAAAGTTTACTTGGGTTATAAACTAGTTGAACTAAACCGCCTTAACGGCAGTAGCTTTACATTCTGCAAAAAACGTCTTAACTTTCTGTTTGTAACTTCAGTAAATAAATCATGAAAAAAAAGTATCAGAGAATTGATGGAGCGCGAGATGCGCATCCGCAATTACAGTGAGAGGTCAATTACCAGCTACCTTAGTTCTATCAGGTTTGTAAGCAACTATTACAATCTTCCTCCAGGACAGATCACATCGGATCAGCTTAAAACCTATCTCTACCACCTTATTAATCATGAAAATTGTTCGGTCAGCAAAATAAATCAGATCATAAGTGCCTGGAATATATTACAATTGGATGTACTTAAACGTAATTATGAGAGTATACGCATCAAGCGTCCACGCAGGGAGAAGAAAATACCCCAGGTACTGTCGCGAAAAGAGGCACTAGCATTGATAAATGCCCCACGGAATCTTAAACACCACACCCTGCTAACGCTGGCATACTGCACAGGTTTAAGGAGGAATGAACTTATAAGCCTCACACTTGGGGACATAGACCGAGAGCGCAAAGTGATTAAAGTACAAGGGAAAGGAAACAAGCAGCGTGAAGTGTACATGCCGGATAATCTTTTGACCCTGATTGAGGAATATTATAAGCGTTATCGTCCCGTTCACTTTTTATTTGAAGGACATGGTCAAAATGCAAGATACTCAGGAACCAGCATTGAGAATATTGTTAAAAACGCAGGTCTGCAAATAGGTATAAAAAAGAATTTATCTCCACATGTATT
This sequence comes from uncultured Prolixibacteraceae bacterium, assembly GCA_964443445.1. Lineage (GTDB taxonomy): Bacteria > Bacteroidota > Bacteroidia > Bacteroidales > Prolixibacteraceae > CAYMTR01. Next base: position 3,853 of record CAYUEI010000230.1, read on the forward strand.
GAGACATACATTTGCCACCCATATGCTTGAGAGTGGGGTCAACCTCAAACGGATTCAATTGTTATTGGGGCACAGCTCATTAAAAACAACATCAATCTACCTTCACGTTGCCAATATCGATCAGGCTAAACTGCCCGATCTTATTACTTTATCTGATGATTAGCACTGAGAATAAACCAAATCGTTTTGAGCTAAGCGGGATATTGGAACAATTTGCTCAGGATTACATCGACACGCATGAGCTGTGCAGTAATCAGCTAAAAGCGATAAGCGACATAATAGGTTGTCGCACCTCAAAAATGAAAGGACACCTCAGTAAATGTGACCATTGCGGGCATATAGAGCAATCGTATAACTCTTGCAGAAACAGGCATTGCAATAAATGTCAGTTTATAAAGCAAACCATGTGGGTTGATAAACTAAAAGGAAAGTTATTACCTGGCAAGTACTTCCATGTGGTATTTACTTTACCTGAAGGGTTGAACAATCTTATTTATATCAATCAGCAGCAATGTTATGATATTCTTTTTAAGACCGCATGGTCCTCACTTAATGATGTATGTAAAAACCCACGGTTTTTAGGGGCTCAGACCGGAGCAATAGCCGTACTCCATACTTGGTCATCGACAATGGTGTATCATCCGCATGTTCACTTTCTAGTGCCTTCAGGAGGTTTAAGTGAGGATGGCGTTGAATGGATACAAACAAACAGTAATTTTCTTGTCCCGGTTAAGGTGCTTTCTAAAATCTTCCGTTCAAGATTTACAGACATGCTCAGTCAAATGATAGAATGCAATAATTTGAAACTGCCATCAGGGGCTGAATGGAAATCATTGAAAGAATCTGTTTACAAAAAGAAGTGGGTTGTATATGCAAAGAAAACGGGAAAAACGGTAGACAGGGCTCTTGAATATCTTGCACGTTATACTAATAGGGTAGCGATAGGAAATAACCGTATTACCAATGTTGAGAACGGGGAAGTGACCTTCAGGTATAAAG
>CAYUEI010000231.1:0-4851 GCA_964443445.1 uncultured Prolixibacteraceae bacterium
ATAAAAAGGAGGTAATTATGCCAGGATTAAACAGAAGAGGTCCGTGTGGCGAAGGTGCCATGACAGGTCGCAGAATGGGTCATTGCAACCCGGAAAACAGAGGCAAAACAGATGACGAGATATTATCAGCCCGAAAATCTATTTTACAACCATCTGATGAAGAAAACCGAGGTTTTGGACAAGGTTTTGGACGAGGCTTAGGAAGAGGTTTTGGACAAGGCCTAAGATCAGGGAGAGGTATGCGTCGCAGAGGCAACGCTTAACTCTGACCGAAAGGCTGTCCTTTATCCGGGCAGCCTTTTCTTATTTGAAATTAAAAAATAAATATACACATATGAAAAAAGTAGCTATACCATTAGAAGGAGGTCGTTTGTGTTCACATTTTGGACATTGTGAGCAATTTGCAATTGTAGACGTAGAAAACAATTCAATAATTGATGAAAAATTAATAACTCCTCCCCCACATGAACCGGGACTGCTACCCGGATGGCTTGCAGAATTAGGAGTAACAGATGTAATTTCGGGAGGCATGGGACAAAGAGCAATTAATTTATTCATAGACAATAAGATAAATGTCAATGTTGGAGCACCGCAAAAGAGTCCAAAGGAACTTGTAAATGAATGGATCAACAATTCTCTTGAAACTGGCAAAAATTTATGTGATCATTAAAAATGAAAATAGCTGTAGCCAGTGGAAAAGGAGGCACCGGAAAAACATTTGTATCAACTAATCTTTTCAATATTGCCAGAATAGAAGGAAAATCTGTCACAATTGTTGATTGTGATGCAGAAGAGCCAAATGTTTCAGAATTTATAAATGGTGAGAAGAATAAAATTAAATCGATATTTCAAAAGATTCCTGTCATAGATTCAAATTTATGTACTTTTTGTGGTAATTGCGAAGAATATTGCAATTACCATGCAATTATTTGCATTCCTCAATCACAAACAATAAAAGTTATAGAAGACTTATGTCATGATTGCGGGGCATGTATTGTTGCATGTGGAGCAAATGCTATTAATGAGAAAGATAAACTTGTTGGAATTATAAAAACTATAAAGATAGATGAAAGAGCTACTTTGATTGAATCATGTTCAGAAATTGGTGTTTATTCACCGGTTCCGGCAATAAAGAAAGCTATAAAAAAGGCTGACGACAATAATTTAATAATCCTTGATTCACCTCCTGGCATATCATGTCCATTCATAGCAACAATTGAAGATGCTGATTATGTTGTATTGGTAACCGAGCCCACTCCTTTTGGATTAAACGACCTTAAACTATCTGCAGAAACACTTCAGAAAATCAATAAGCCATTTGGGGTTATAATCAATCGTGCAGGCATGGGGAACAGAGATGTATACAGCTGGATAGAAAAAAATGAGATTACACTTTTAATGGAAATACCATTTGACAAAGAGATAGCCGGTATATATTCAAGAGGAAAATTACTAACTGAAGAAAATCAAGATTACAAGAAAAGATTTTCAGAATTACTGGAAAACATAACCCTTCAAGCCAAAAGATGAAAGAAATAGTAATTCTCAGTGGAAAAGGGGGAACAGGCAAGACGAGTCTCAGTGCTGCGTTTGCTTCGTTAGGAAAAAAAATAGTTGTAGCTGATTGTGATGTAGATGCAGCAAATCTATATCTGGTTTTACAGCCCAAGGATACGAAAATTGAAAATTTTCTTACGGGACATAAAGCAGAAATTGATTACGACCTTTGTACTAATTGTGGCTTATGTATTGATTACTGCCGTTTTGATGCAATCTCCTTAATTGAAAACAAAGTAACTATTTCAGAAATATCATGTGATGGATGCAAACTGTGTTCAAGAATATGTCCGGCACAAGCAATAAGCATGATACCCAATAACAAAAGCCAGTGGTTTTCGGGAACCTTTAAAAACGGGTACATGATTCATGCACGTTTGTTTCCAGGAGAAGAAAATTCCGGTAAACTGGTAAATGTAGTCAGGGAGGAAACAAGGAAAATAGCAGCAGAAAAAAAGATTGAGAAAATACTAATTGACGGTCCTCCAGGAACAGGATGTCCGGTAATATCATCATTAACAGGGACAAACCAAGTAGTGTTAATAACAGAACCATCGAAATCTGGATTTCACGATTTGCAGAGGATATTTGAGCTAGTATCAAAATTCAGGGTTGAATCTTATGTAGTAATAAACAAATACGACATTAATACAGAAATGTCAATGCAAATACTTGAATGGTGTTCACGATTAAATCTACCTGTAATTGGTACAATTAAATTTGACCCTCAGATAGTTGAGGCAATGGTAAATTGCAAAAGTATTGTAGAATGGAATCCTGGCTCTGAGACAGTTCGAGAGATAAAAAACATTTGGAAGCAAATAAATATAGAATAGTATGATAAGTTATGGACCGGTTCCTTCACGCCGTTTAGGGAAAAGTCTTGGTATAAACAATATCCCATCTTTGAAAGTATGTTCTTACTCATGCATATATTGTCAAGTAGGAATTACAACTGAATATTCATTTTCATTGCAAGAATTTTATCCACCAGAGATAATATACTCAGAAGTAGAGAAACATTTAGAATCCCTTAAGAATGAAGATCATCCTGATTATCTTACAATAGTTTCCAATGGGGAACCAACTTTGGATATCAATTTGGGGAAAACCATAAAATTGTTAAAAAGATTTGGTATACCTATTGCAGTAATAACAAATGCATCTCTTTTGAATTTGAATGAAGTGCGAGAGAACCTTTCAGAAGCTGATTGGGTATCAGTAAAAGTAGACACGAACAATAAAGAAGTTTGGCAAAAAATAAATAGACCATATCCAAAATTAAAGTTCAAGGATTATCTGGCTGGATTAAGCTTATTCAGCAAAAATTTCAAGGGAATACTTAACACAGAAACAATGTTAATTGAAGGGATAAATGATCGTACAGCTCTGCTTTCAGGAACTGCCGACCTCATATCTGAAATTTCCCCATCTAAAGCATATATTTCAATACCAACAAGACCTACTGCAATCAAATTGTTAAAAGCTCCATCTGAAACCGTTATTAATAAAGCTTTCCATATTTTCAGTTGGAAAGTAAAACAGACTGAATTATTACTCGGTTTCGAGGGGATAAACATGGGAACAACCGGAAATCCGATAGATGATATTGTAAATACTTGTACCATTCACCCTCTCCGCGAAGATACTCTTTTGGAAATACTTAAAAAAAACAATACAGATAGAAGTATCCTAAAAATGCTTATTGATGGCAATTATATTGAAAAAGTTCATTATCAGTCACACTCCTTTTATATTAGGAAATTTCACATAAAAGAATGATTGTAATTGTAGTATCAGAAGTGAATAACAATAAAGAAAAAAAAAATACAAGAATTTGTTTATATACCCTAAAATATTAAGAAACAATTAAATAAAATTAAAAGTCTCGTGTAATATGGAGAACAAACAACAAATAGAAAAGACAATATTTCCGAATATAAAGAACATAATAATGGTAGCTTCCGGCAAAGGTGGTGTAGGAAAATCTACAATTGCTTCAGGATTGGCATTATCATTATCATTAGAAGGATTTAACGTAGGTTTGTTTGATGCAGACATATACGGACCGTCAATTCCTACCTTGTTCAATTTAAACAATCAACGTCCATATGTATGTGATTATGGAGAAAAGAATTTAATTGAACCATTCGATAAAATGGGGATAAAAGTGATGTCTATTGGATTCTTTGCAAATCCATCACAGGCTTTGATATGGAGAGGGCCAATGGCTTCAAACGCTCTTAAACAACTAATTGATGAAACAAATTGGGGGGATTTAGATTATCTAATAATTGATAGTCCCCCAGGCACAGGTGACATACATATTACAATGTTACAGAAATACGAAGTGTCAGGAGCATTAATTGTTACAACTCCACAGACTGTAGCTATAGCTGATGTACAAAAAGCTATTTCGATGTTTCTGAACAATGACATAGGAGTTCCTGTAATTGGCTTAATTGAAAACATGGCATGGTTCACACCAAAGGCTCATCCTGATGAAAAATACTATTTATTTGGACAAGGTGGAGGAGAATTTTTATCAGATAAATTTAATATTCCTTTATTAACACAAATTCCTTTTACTGAAAATATGTGCCAGAGTTGTGATGAAGGAAAGTTAAATGATATCTTAAAGAATCAGTCCGTCAAAAAGGGATTTGATCAGCTTGTTAATAAAATTTTAAAAGCATAAAATGATTGAACATGAATACAAATTTAGAGTAATGTATCCTGAAACAGATCAAATGGGTACAGTTCATCACTCTAACTATTTAAAATACTACGAGACTGCTCGTTGGGAATTGTTCCGAAGCATGGGTATACCATATAAATTTATTGAAGATTCAGGTTATATGCTTCCTGTGATAAAAATGAGTTCGCATTTTAAGAAGACAGTTGGATATGACTCGTTTATAACAATAAAAACTTTGTTAAGTTTAGTAAAAGGTATTCGCATACATTTTTCTTACAAATTGTTCAATGAACAAATGGAATTGATAAATGAAGGTGAGACAGAACTTGCATTTGTCAGAAAGGAAAATTGGAGACCATGCAGAGTACCCGAATTTATAATAGAAGCAATTAATAATCATACAAAAAATTTCAACCTATGAGTACAAAGAAAATTATTGTAATTGGAGGCTCTGCTGCCGGTCCTAAAGCTGCTTCAAAAGCACGCCGAATGGATGAAAATGCTGAAGTTACAATTTACCAGAAAGCGTCCGACCTTTCTATGGCTTCTTGTGGATATCCATATTATGTTGGAGGATTCTTCGACGATCGTAATCA
>CAYUEI010000232.1:0-3271 GCA_964443445.1 uncultured Prolixibacteraceae bacterium
ACATTAATTAAAGATGAGGGAGTTGTTAATGGATTGTTGGAGAGGTTGGGTAATGGGTTATTTATAACATCGGGCAATTGAAGATGAATTGTTCCCTTTCTCTCAACAAACTGACCCGATTCGTCAGGATATGCCTTCTTTAGACAAAAACGCGTTCATGACCGGAAGGAGACTACTCATAAAAAGAGGGGCAACTTCCGGCCTTTCTTTTCAGCTTTTTAGCAACACCAATATTCAAACAGATTTTTTATATTTACTGCTTATTAAAAGCACAGAGTATTTCTCTGACAACAATTAAATTTATAATTTCTTCTTTTATGATAGATTTCTTTGACCATCTATACTTCATTATTTCGGAAAGAAAAAGAATCCAAAATATATTTAAAATTTATTCAATTTTACAACTGCTAATCAAATTAGCGGCGAACATTCTTATTCCTCCTTATCTCATCCTTTCTCAAAAAAACAAAAAATATTCTTTAACACCTTCAGACAAAAAAGAAAATAGAATAATTGTATCAATCACTACTTTTCCAAAGAGAATCAGTAAAACATGGATTATTATTGAGTCGATGTTAAGACAAAAAATCAAGCCCGATACTATTATCCTGTGGTTATCAATTGACCAATTTCCTCAAATAAGCATTTTACCAAAGCGACTACAAAATTTGCAGAAAAGAGGTTTAATTATTCAAATTTGTGAATCGGATATGAAATCGCATAAAAAATATTTCTATGCGATGAAAATGTTTCCAAATGATAATATTATTACAATTGACGATGATGTTTTTTATAATTCCAACACATTATCTAATCTGGTTTTAACAAAAAATAATTATCCCAAAACTATAATTTGCAATCATGCCCGAAGACCAGTCTTTAAGGATTCTAAGCTATTGCCATATAATAAATGGCAAGTAATCTTCTCTTCTACAGAACCTAACTTTGAAATACTTCCAATTGGAGTAGGTGGAATACTGTATCCCCCAAATTCATTGGATGATGATCTGTTAAATGTTAATTTGATAAAAGAACTTTGCCCAATTGCTGACGATATTTGGCTCAACGTTATGTCGAAGTTAAAAGGCACTAAAGTCGCAAGATCTTCACATCATTCAAATTATCTGCCAATAATAATTTTTAAAAATATAACCTTAGACTCACAAAATCTCTACAATAATTTCAATGATAATCAACTAAATAATGTCAGAAATTATTATTTAAAAAGTAGAAACGTCAATCTGTATTCATAAATTTTTTTTCACTTAAACATAAAAACACAGGTACAGGAAACACTTAAATTATAATTTTGGGTTAAAAAAACATGCCCTCAAAGATAAAATACCTGATGCTTACTATAGCAGTAATTTGTTATTCTGTATTTTCGGTTTCTGCTCCTGAGAAATACAAACTGCCTGAACTTATAATAGCAATATGCCTCACTGCTTTTGCAGTATTGAATATCAAAGAAACTATTCAATTTATTTTAAAAAAGGAAAACAAGCAGGAATTAATTTTGTTTTTTGCAGCACTTCTCCTTTCAACCGGCTTGCTTATCATTGGGATATCAAATAATCATTCATTCTTCGATATTTTAAGAGACCTTATTCCATTCTTTTATCTTTTCTTTCCGGTATTAGTATTCAGCCTGATCAATGAAAATCATTTAATCTGGAGAAAACTTATAACATTTCTTTTAATTTTCTCAGCACTTTTAATGACAGTAAGATACTGGTCATATCCTGAATCAATATTAACTGAACTTGGCAGGAATTATCTTCCTTTTGGCAAGGGGCAATTTGTCTTTGAGCCTTGCACCATCTTCTCCTCTACCCTTCTCTTAACTTTTCCTTTAATTAAAAGCACAGGCTTGAAAGGGAAATATGATACAGCATTAAGAATATTAATGTTTATGGGGGGGTTGTTTGTATTGTCGTTATCGGCAGCTGCAATAATGAGGGGTCAAATAATATTGATAATAATATCGTTATGCATAACAGTGATATACAAAATCTCAACTTTGGAAGGAAGAGCAAGAAGCATTTCAGTAATTATCCTGATAGCATCTATATCACTTATACTTCTGATATTCAACAAAGAAATAATATATTTTGTAAAAATCATTATTTTGAAATTTCAGTATGCCGGTCTTAACGGTAAAGATGAGGAAGCAATAAGTGTCATAAATCAGGCGGTCTCTGATACAAAAACATTGATGTTGGGCAGAGGATGGGGAGCAACGTTTCTTAATCCGGTTACGGACAATTCAGTTTACACCAGGTATACACATAACATCTTCACATATTTTCTGCTAAAGGGAGGGATAATCGGGATTTTGCTATCCGGAATATACATAACATGGATCATAAGCTTGCTGGTAAAAGTATTCAGGAAAAGAGATTTGCCTGTATTTCTGGCTGTTATCAATACCTTAATAATTCACTTTCTGCTGGAAGGGGGATATAAACTGCTAAGCATTGGGTTAATATTAAGTATTCTTTATACATTTAAGGAGGGAAAGGAAATAAATGTTCTATAATTACTTTTTCCGCCAATGTATAAAGATTACTGAATTTGCAATCATATTTACAGGAATGAAAAATTATTATATAAAAAAATTAAATTTGTATATAAATGAATAAAATATGTCAGGATTAGATCACATACCATTATTAGTTGAAAATTTGAAAACAACAGGACCTGAAAAGATTATACTTTTTGGATCATATGCTAATGGTAATCCAGATGAAGGAAGCGATATAGATATTTTAGTTGTGACCGGAGATAATTTTATTCCATCTAATTTTTCTGAAAAAAGCAAGATCTACCTTAAAATAGCAAGCACCATATCCGAAATAAGAAAAAAAATACCCGTTGATTTGATTGTCCACACCAAGGAGATGCATAATAAGTTTATAGAATTAGACAGTCTTTTTGCCAGAGAAATTTTAACAAAGGGAATTGTGTTATATGAAAAAGATAACTGAAGATTGGATAAAAAGTGCTGAAAGTGATCTTTTGCTTATTGAAGAAATAATCACTAACCAAATTCTTACTCATATAGCTGCATTTCATGCTCAACAGGCTATAGAAAAAGGGTTTAAAGCTATTATCGAGGAATACGATCTTGGGTTTATCAAAACTCATTCTTTAGAGACTTTATTTGAAAAAGTAAAAGATAAATTAAAGATAGCATAAATCCTTTTATTCATATAAATTTCCCTCAATCATGAAAGTGTCAATCATAACAATATCATTAAACAGTTCGAAG
>CAYUEI010000232.1:3371-4832 GCA_964443445.1 uncultured Prolixibacteraceae bacterium
ATTTCCCTCAATCATGAAAGTGTCAATCATAACAATATCATTAAACAGTTCGAAGACAATCATAGACTGCATTTCATCGGTTGACGAGCAGACTTACAGCAACATAGAGCATATAGTAATTGATGGAGGATCGAATGATGGTACTGTTGAAATAATACAAAACATCAAGGGGAGCATTTCTGCTTTTATATCTGAACCTGACAAAGGGATATATGATGCGCTTAATAAAGGATTGGATTTGGCATCGGGAGATATAATCGGGATCTTACATTCGGATGATTATTTTGCTTCAAATGAAACAATATCCGGGATAGTTGAGAAATTTTCAACTGAAGAGAATAAAACGGACGGGATATACGGAGATTTAGTATACGTAAATACCTTCCCTCAGGAAAAGTTATGCAGGTATTGGAAAAGCAGTCCCTTCAAATATGAGAATTTAAAAAAGGGGTGGATGCCTCCGCACAATACATTGTTTTTAAGAAAAGAAGTTTACGATAAACATGGAAAATTTGATATCAGTTTTAAAATTGCATCGGATATTGATTTCATGATAAAGGTATTTTCAGATAAGACTCTTCGCTTTGAGTATATGCCTGAAGTAATAACGAAAATGAGAGCTGGCGGAGTAAGCAATAAGTCGTGTAATTTCATTTTGAAAAACAAAGAGTACCTTGAGGTAATAAGGAGGAATAAAATCGGAGGGTTTCCAACGTTGATAAGCAAGCTGGCTTCAAAAGTGAAGCAGTATTATTGGAAGGGGAATTAAGTGGGTCGGTGGCAAAAATTAATAACATTATTTCTCAATATATTTTAAAACTAAAACTTATAATTCACGTTATAAAATATATATTTATACTATAATTGTCAAAAACTAAAAGGAAAAGATGAAGGAAAATTCTCAAATTAAGTTTGACGGTATCTGGAAAAAAGAAAACAAGATAATTAATGTTCATGTTTCTATTTTAATATTTGAAGAAAATGGAAATACAATTGTTTATTGCCCTGCCCTGGACATATCAGGGTATGGTAAAAATGAAGATGAGGCTATTGACTCATTTAGAGTATCAACTTCAGAATATTTAAATTACACATCCAATAAGAATACTCTTGAAGATGATCTTATTTTGCATGGCTGGAAAATACCAAAACATAAACGACAGAATATTCAACCTCCTTTAATGTCTGATTTACTTTCCAGTAATCAGGAATTTGCAAGAATTTTCAATAATTACCAATACAAAAAGATTGATAAAGAGCTATCTATTCCTGCCTAATGAACAATTCATTAAAAAATGTTCCCCTCAAAGTCTTCAGATCATTCCTTAAGGAAAAAGGATTGAAATTAATTAGAACCAATGGAGGGCATGAAATCTGGGGAGGTAAGCAATCTCTTCTTTAATCGGACAGATTTCTTTCAGAGCTCCGCTTCGCTTCGGCTTCGTCGTTCCTCCCCGCAAT
>CAYUEI010000233.1:0-4808 GCA_964443445.1 uncultured Prolixibacteraceae bacterium
CTTATTTTTCCTAATTATGCTACCGAAGGTAATAACGACAGATGGATAGCCATTCAGAATTATCAGGATGAAAACTGGAATGACCTGATAAACTTGTGGAAGTATTCAAATCTTCATTTTATCCATCTGGTAAAAAATGTTGATTCTTCTAAACTGGGAAACCAGTGGGTATGTAGCAATGATTGTCTGGTATCAATGAGAGAATGTATTATAGATTATTTAAGGCATTTTAAGCTTCATCTTGATGAAATTGATGAGTTGATTAATCAATAATTCTTAAAAACATATTTTAATGATAATTTCCATTTGTGGTGATGTTTGTTCAGAATGCCCTCGCTTATTGTCAGAGATAAACTCTAATTCTAAAACCTTAAGAACAAAATGACGGAAGCATTCAGGATTGAATCATGCAGCTTAAGTGATTACAATCAAATCATTAACGATATAACTGACTTTTGGGGTAGTGACAGGACTTTACATGTACATAATCCGATTTTGATACATGAATTTGGAAATACAGCTTATGTAATAAATCTTGATGGGCGAGTAATAGCATACTTATTTGGTTTCTTTTCTCAGACTGAAAATACAGCTTATGTACATTTAATGGCAGTACGGGAGGAATATCAAAGAAAAGGACTGGGTGAAGCTTTATATAATCATTTTATAAATATAGCCAGATCAAAAAATTACAAAAAGGTTAAAGCAATTACAAGTCCGGGAAATATTAAATCAATAAACTTTCATAAAAACAAAATTGGAATGACTTTGATTGGAAAGCCTAATGAGTCGGGATTAAATGTGATAAAAGATTATTCAGGACCCGGTCAGGACAGGGTAGTATTTGAAAAGGGAATTTGATTTCTCATATTGCTTGTTTCTTACCTGCCTCACTTTACAATCGCTAGATAGTGAGTTTTCTTTTAAAGGGGTTTATATTATTAACAATGTTTGTACATATTAACAATGTTAATTATATTTGCACTGTTAATATTTAATAATTCAGATATGAAAAACAAGGAAATTCAGGAAAAAAGGATGCGAGAATACTTTATTCAGGCGACAAAGGAAATTCTAAAAGGTGAAGGTTTAAAAAGTATAAGTGTCAGGAATATAGCTGATCAGGCTGGTTATTCCTATGCAACTTTATACAATTATTTTAAAGATGTAAATGATTTGGTATTCTTGTGTGTAAATGATTTTCAAGAAGAATGCAAAGAGTTTGTGTCTGATCAGGTGAAGAGTTATCCTGAGGGAATTGAAAGGCTTAAAGCCTCTGTAATTGGCTATATAAGTTTTTTTGTTGAGTATCCCGGGATTTTTGATTTGTTTTATCTTGCTAAAGTTGGAGACTTTGGAAATAAACAAACAATTATAAGTGTGATAAACAATTCATTGGATGATGTTTGTGAGTCAGAATGGAATTATTGTGTAAACAATAATTTGCTTTCAGCAGAGAAAGTTGAAAATATAAAACCCCAATTGAAATATACAGTTGTTGGATTGCTATTGTTTTACTTAAACCGGATAACTCCAAATGCTTATCCTGAATTTATGGAACAGGTAAATAAGAGGATAGATTTTTTATTGGGATTAAGTAATAAAATTGAATAGCTCCACGCGATACAATCGCGCGGTAGCATTGGATAAAAATAAAGGTATAGATGATATGAAACAAGTATTGAAAATTTCTTTGGTGATAGTTATATCGATAATTGTTTTAGTTGTTTTTCCAAGGTTGCTGCCACAGGTCTTTTATAAGAATCATGTTCAATACAAAGATTATAAAGTGTATTCAAATGATGTGATAGACACTAATATTTATCACATACTTGATTCATCAATGGTTTTGACAAGCAATGATTTAATGCCCAAGGCAAAATATAAATACCGTGTATTTTTGTGTAATTCGAAATTCTTATATAGAATTCATACGGTATATTGGACAATGTCAACAGGGTCATCTGATTTTATGACCAATAATATATTTATTGCCTTTTCCAGTCTGACAGATAATTATGCTTCGTATTGTAAAAATCCAGATACTTCGAAAAGAAGAAGCATTCAAAGTACAATAGCACATGAGCAAACGCATATTATTTTACGGGAAACTTTTGGATTTTTTAAATATATAAATTTTGTAAGGAATGCAAACTGGAAAATAGAAGGCTTTTGTGAATGGATAGCTTTTAATAGAATACCTGTTGATTATGAGAACATACATTCGATAGTGAAATCAGGAGAGTATAAAAATAATCCTTTTTATCAATATCATTTGAATAGATTTGCTGTTGACTACTTGATTGCTAATAAAGAATATAGTCTGAATGAGTTGATGAATTCCGGGGATAAGTTCGAAGATATATTGCAGATAGTAAGAGATTAAGTTCGACTTCTGCCACGCGATGCAATCGCGCGGCAGCTCATCACTGCTACCGCGCGATTGTATCGCGTGGTAGTATTGTTTTATTGCTAATATCCTTTCTCAATGATTTCCATCATCTTTTTGATGCCATTTTGAGAAACAGAAGCTTTAATTATTTTATTTCCTGACCTAATTACACACTCTCCTTTTTTTGGGTAAAATTGCTCTACAAAATTCAGGTTGATTATTGTACTGCGGTCTGCCCTGAAAAAAGGAAGTTTATTTAACGGATGATCGTCAGTGAAAGAACCAATATTCTGATTTAACAGGATAGGCTCTCCATCGTTGCAGAATAACTTCGACTGTCGTAATTCAGATTTAATCATTAATATTTGTTCTGGTTTCAAATAAACCGGGCCATTATATGCATTAAGTTTTATTTTTTGACAATGGTTGTTTTGTTTGCCTTTTTCTTTTACTTGTTGGCATACACATTTAATGGCTGTTTCAAGCTCATCTAAATCAATCGGCTTTACCAGATAGTGGATTGGAGATTTTTTTAGTGCGTTAAGCAAAATTTCTGATTCAGTATGGGCACTGGTGAATATTACCAATGGAAAGATATTCAATTGGTTCAGTTCTTCAATAAGCGTAAATCCGTTTTTGCCGGGAAGATTTATATCGAGTAATAGAAAGTCGGGTGGAGTAAGTTTTGACAACATTAGGGCTTCAGTGGAATTTGAGGCCATTCCAACACACACTATGTCAGGTATATTGCAAAACTCAATTTTTTGCAGCAAAGTTTCTCTTGATAATTGTTCATCTTCTACAATAAGATAGCTAATCTTTCCTTCCATAATTTATTTTTAACTGTTTGCCTGTTTGCCTGTATTTATATTGAATTGATAATCATCGGGTATAGACATTTCAATACGGGTTCCTGATGCATTTCCGTCATTATCGCTAAGGTCGATAATGGTAATTATTGCTTTCCGGGGATTGAAATGGTTATATATATCAACCTGTTCATTCAGAATTCTTAATCCTGAGCCTGTTCCGGTTGTTTTTAGTTCTTTAGCTTTTGCGCGCCCAATGCCGTTGTCTTCAACTTGTATTATTGTTGATTCATCTCTTTTTGTGATGTAGATATTAATCCGACCAATTCCCTGATAGTTGCGTAGTCCGTGTTTTATGGCGTTTTCCACCCATGTTTGCAGAAGCATATTAGGGATTTCTTTTAAAGTATCTACTTGCTTATCAATAGTAATGAAATATTCAATTTTATCGCCAAAACGCATTTTTTCCAAATCAAGGTAAAGATTTACATATTCAAGCTCTTCATCAATACTACGGCTTGCTTTGTCGGCATCTCGAAGAGTGATGTTCATCAGTTTTGAATATTTAGACAGGTATTTGTTGGCTGTGCGCAAATCGGCACTGAAAATAAAATGCTCGATATTGGCCAGGGCGTTACCGGAGAAGTGGGGGATATGTTTAGAGCGCACCGATTGAAGGCGAAGTTCATTTAATCGTTTCTGCTCAGTAAGCCTATTGATTAAGTATTTTTGACGTTGTTTTACAAAGTACATGGTAATAAAAATAATTCCACCGGCTATGAAAGCGCCATAGAAAACCTTTACCAACCAGAAGTTCCACCAGGCTCTTTTGATTGTGATAACAGGCGAGGCAACTATTTCTGACCATATGCCGTTGTGGCAAGAGGAGCGAATTTCAATCTGATAATTGCCAGGTTTAAGCTTTGAAAACGATTGTTGAGTTTCTTTTGTTGGTTCCGACCATTCGGGTGATATTTGCCTTATACGATATTGATAAACAATGTTTTCGGCATAACTAATTGAAACAGCTTTCATGTTGAAACGGATAGAATTCTCGTTCCATTTTCTCACTAGTTGAATGGTATCTTCAGGTTCAACTCTATGCCAGGTAATCTGATCAGATGAAAAGTGAAAAGAAGCAAAATGGGGATTTGGGTTGTATTGAGTATAGCTTGAGACCACATCCTGAGGAGAAAAACGTAAAACCTTATCGGTTACAGTGTACCAGATTTTGCCTTCCCTGTCGGCACAGAAACCGTTTTGTCCTCCGTCCATTGCGATATAGCCATTCCCTGAATTAAACTCATAAACAGGGGTTTGGGGGTTGTTATAAAACGAATCGATATTAACAATGTAAAGCTTGTTTATAGTTGCAGCCATCAGGTAAGGGTGCTGAATAAAAACTGAAGCAATCATCCCTTTAATCTTGTCAGGAAAAGGTTCTGTTTCGTCGGTGCCATTATCTAGGAATAGTCCAAGCATTGTTCCTTTCCAGATATTTCCTTTAAGATCTTTTGTCATTGAAATAGCTCCCCTGTTACGTTCAGGATGGTAAGGAATTAGAGTACTGTTTTTGTAAATATACTGGGAAACAAACGAGCCAACCA
>CAYUEI010000234.1:0-4753 GCA_964443445.1 uncultured Prolixibacteraceae bacterium
ACTACTTCATTGAATTCAAATAAATCTCCTGCTTCTTCAATGTTGTTTAATAATGATATGTCATTTAAAAGAGCTGAAAGTCTTTCTGATTGCAGATATGCCCTTTCAATAAAATAATCCCTTTTATCATCAGGTAAATCCTTTATGTTCTTTATAGTTTCAAGATAACCTTTCATTGAAGCCACAGGTGTTTTAAGTTCATGGGCAATGTTGGCAGTTAATTGTTGTTTGATTAACCTTCTTTTTTCTAATCTGCTTACATCTGAGATCATGATTTCATAGCTTCTGTCAGCAAAATAAATTGCCCTTATTTCAAATATCATTTCACCTTTTGAAATGATATAATTTATTCTTGGATATTCTGACAGGGTTGAAACGTCTTTATCTTTTTCAAATGCAAGGAAATCGACAACCGGCTTCATCTCAGGTATGCTTAATACATCCGGAGCTGTCACTGATGACCTTTCTGCTATAATGTTGATATAATGGATAAAATGACTATTAGACAATAACTTTTTATGATCTTTTGAAAAGAATGCTATCCCTTCATGCAATACATTTAAGTGCTGAAAAAGTTTCTCCTTTTCACTGATCAACTCGTTCTTGGCCTTGTTTAATGAATTGTATATCTTCTTTATTTGCTGGCTGATATTGTTAAGCTCTTTATCAGCGAAGTTCTTTTCGTTTTCTATTTCTTCTCCAACCGCTGCCTTTATTGAAAAATCTTCAAGCTGGGATACAAATAAACCTAATCTTCTTGTAACAAGGTTGATGATTACCCACATTAGGATGAACATCAGTGCCAGGTATATAAAGAACATTTGTGATGCCTGGAGAAAATGTTTAACGTTATGGTCGAAAACCAATGCCGTCCTTATGTAATAGTTTTTATAGTATTTTGAATAGTAATAGAATTCTTGTTCTGTTGTAGCCGATTTTCTTATATTGCTACCTTTTCCGGCATATAACGATTTCATAACCTCCGGCCTTTCCAGATGGTTGTCAAACTTTGAAAGCTCCTTTACAAAATTATCATACAGCACTATCCCTTTGGAATCAATAAGCGTTATCCTTTGATCAAGATCGGGCAATAATTCAATTAAAGAATCAAGCAGAAAGTAATCTCCCGATTTTATAATATCGTACTTTTCAATATAGTTATGGGTAACAACCGTTATATTGTCAAGAGAGTTTTCAAGCTGTGCAGCCTTATATTCCCTTTCTCTTTTATATTGGTAAAGGAATATTGTAATTGTGAATATCAGAAACACAAGCACAAATGATAAAAATATGCGGCTTCTGAATGTACGATTAATCTTTATTGCCATAGTTCTTTATTTTTTATTGTTCAAACAGATAACCATAACCGGTTTTGCCTTTAATCCTGTTGCCATATTCTCCAATCTTCTTTCTGAGCCTGGCTATATTTACATCTACATTCCTTTCAGTTACAATTACATCATCACTCCAAACCTTTTCAAGTATGTCGGTTCTGCTTACATAACTGCCTTTCTTTTTCATTAAAAGATGTAGTATGTCAAATTCTTTTCTTGTCAGATCAACAAGCTTGTTGTTAATGCTTATTATCTTCTTTTCTGAATCAAGTTCAAGGTTTTCACAAATGATTATTTCCTGCTTCAGCAAGATGCCTCGTTTTATTATTGCCTTTACTCTTGCTACTACTTCCCTTATTGAAAAGGGTTTGCTTATATAATCATCTCCTCCTATGCTGAAACCTGTCAGTAGATCATTCTCACTGTCACGGGCAGTAATGAATATAATTGGTGTAGTTAAATGTTTTTGCTTTCTGATGATATCTGCCGCTTTAAATCCCGATATTCCTCCCATCATCACATCAAGCAGAATAACGTCGAAATCTTCAACAGGCTTCTTTAATGCTTCTTCTGCCGAATATGCCACTTCTACTTCAAAGCCTTCACTTTCAAGGTTAAACTGCAATATCTCACACAAATCCTTTTCATCGTCCACTACCAGTATTTTTTTAGGATGATCTGACATTTTTTTTGTTTTTTATTGTTAATCGGGTATTGAAAGATGCCTTATATCCTTCCCTTCAAGGAAATATATTGAAGCCTCAGCTATATTGGTTGCATGGTCGGCTACTCTTTCTATGTTATCAACCATTTCTTTAATCGTGATATAGCTTATTACAGCTTTTTTCTTGTCATCAAATTCTTTGCTCTTACTTACAAGGGCTTTCAGCATTTTACTGTTCATCTCATCAACTACTGAGTCATTCTTTAATGTCCAAATTGCAAATTCCCTGTCTTGCTGTGTAAATGAAAGCAAAGACTTTTTGACCATAGTGTTCGCTGCTATGAACATATTTGAAATTGTATCTGATGACTGATCATAAATTTCCTGACTTTTAATCTTTTTCAGATAATTAACCAGGTTCACAGCATAATCACCTATCCTTTCAAGATTTATGATTATCCTGTAACACGACATCAGCTTTCTGATATCGGAAGCCACAGGCTGATAAAGAACTATCGTATTTATTATTCTTTCACTTATCTTAACTTCAAGATGATCAATAAGCTCTTCATTTGCATTGATTTCATTTTCAGTCTTATCCGGCAAGTCTATTCCCCCCGACTGAAAGAAGTTTTCCAGATAATCGAGCTGTGTTAGTACAAGGTTTGCCATATTTTCAAAATCCAGCATAACCTTATTTATTGCTTCTTCTTTTCTTAATGTCATTTGCTCATTTTTAACATTTTATTATCCAAATTTACCTGTCAGGTATTCTTCTGTTCTCCTGTCATGCGGATTGGTAAACATATTCTTTGTTTTATCATATTCTACCAATTCACCAAGATACATAAAAAGTGAATAATCAGATATTCGCGCTGCCTGCGACATGTTATGGGTTACCATTATTATCGTGTAATTCTCTTTTAGCTTCACAAGCATGTCTTCTATTTTTGACGTTGCTATAGGGTCAAGTGCCGAAGTAGGCTCATCAAGCAAAACTATCTCAGGATTGAAGGCCAGTGCCCTGGCAATGCATAATCTCTGCTGTTGTCCTCCTGAAAGAAATGTTCCCTTTTTGAAAAGTGAATCTTTTACTTCTTCCCATAAAGCTACATCATGAAGCGACCTTTCAACTATATCATCCTTTTCATTTTTCTTCAGACTGATGCCATTCAACTTGTAACCTGAGATCACATTATCATAAATGCTCATAGTAGGAAAGGGATTAGGTCTTTGAAATACCATCCCCATTCTTCGCCTTACCTTTATCGTTGGCATCTTCATGATATCAGTCCCGTTCAGAATTATGTTTCCTGAAGTAGTGATATTTTCATATAATTCATGCATCCTGTTTATTGCCCTGAGTAACGTGCTTTTGCCACAACCCGATGGTCCCATTATTGCTGTAACAGAATTCTTCTTAAACCCAGCTGTAACATTCTTTACTGCAGGTACATTGTCATAGGCAACTGTCAGGTTGTTGAGCGACAATACCGGATCGGTAATCTCTATAATGTTTTGACTCATTTTATTTACTCCTCGCTGCTATTTGTTTTGATGTTAAATTAAATATCAGCACTATTATCATTAATAACAAAGATGAACTCCATACCAAATCTACCATATTCGGATTATTGTAAAACTCCCATATCAACAATGGTATAGCACTCGTAGGTTCTGTAATATTCCAGTTGATTACTGAACTTCCCAAAGCTGTAAGCATAAGAGGAGCTGTCTCACCAATAACTCTTGATATTGAAAGTAATATTCCTGTCATCAATCCACTGAAACCTGTTGGTATCATTACCTGAATTATAACTCTGTAATATGGTACCCCCAATGCCAGAGCTGCCTCTTTTATTGTTATAGGTATCATTTTAAAGGTTTCTTCGGTCGACCTTACTATCATTGGCAACATCATTATCGACAGGGCTACACTGCCTGCCAGCGCTGAAAATCCCATCGTTATGTGCTTTACTATCCAAAGATATGAAATAAGACCAAGCACTATCGAAGGAACTCCCTGAAGGATATCTGAAATATTTCTTACTAAGTTTGCCAATCTCTTGCCTTGATTCTCATACAAATAGATCCCCGCAATTATACCAACCGGAATTGCAATTACTGAAGCAAGTACAACCATAAGCAGCGTTCCTGTTATCCCGTTTACAATTCCTCCCGGAATTATTTCTCCGTTGGCAACGGCTGTCATTGCTGAAAATGTATCAGGGGTAGATTGTGTAATGAAATTGAAGTTTATTTGCTTTATCCCCTTGACTACCAGCTTGAAGATTATAAGTATGATTGGAGAAATGGTGATTACTGAAAAAAGCACAATCATCCCCAGGATAAATTTATCCTTGAATAGCCTCCTTTGTGAATGATCTATATTTAATATGTCATTTGTTGTGCTCATATCAGCTTTCAAATCTTTTTATTATGAACTTGCCTATTGCGTTTATTATAGCTGTCAGGATAAAAAGCAACAAGCCTATTGCAATAAGCGAACTGAGTTTCAATCCATCGGCTTCACCAAATTGATTGGCAATTAAACTAGCCATTGAATTTCCTGTTGAAAATAAGCCTTTAGGAATTAGGTTTGAATTTCCAATCAGCATTGTTACTGCCATTGTTTCTCCCAAGGCCCTTCCGAATGCAAGTATATATCCGGCAAATATTCCTGAGCGGGCAGCCGGTACTGTGACTGTTGTTATAACTTCAAGTCTTGTTGCCCCAAGTGAATATGCGGCTTCTT
>CAYUEI010000235.1:0-4726 GCA_964443445.1 uncultured Prolixibacteraceae bacterium
ATGCAGGATGCAACTGCTCAAATGGCTCTGCTTCAGTTTATGCAGGCAGGTAAAAGTAAGGTTGCCGTTCCCTCTACTGTTCATGCCGACCACCTTATCCAGGCCAGAATTGATGCAGGAAGAGATTTACAGGAGGCACTAAATAAAAACAATGAAGTTTATAGTTTTCTTGAATCAGTTTCAAATAAATATGGAATTGGATTCTGGAAACCGGGTGCAGGAATTATTCATCAGGTTGTTCTTGAAAATTATGCTTTTCCCGGAGGAATGATGATTGGAACAGATTCACATACTGTTAACGCAGGTGGTCTGGGCATGATCGCTGTTGGTGTTGGAGGGGCTGATGCTGTTGACGTTATGTCAGGAATGGCATGGGAACTTAAAATGCCAAAGCTCATCGGAGTAAAATTAACAGGAAAATTAAATGGCTGGGCTGCGCCAAAAGACATTATTCTTAAACTGGCCGGAATACTAACTGTTAAAGGCGGAACAGGTTATATTCTTGAATATTTCGGTGAAGGAGCTGAATCTCTTTCTTGTACAGGAAAAGCAACTATATGCAATATGGGTGCTGAAATCGGAGCAACAACTTCAATATTCGGATATGACGATTCAATGAAAAGGTATCTGAAAGCAACAGGAAGAAAGGAAGTGGCTGAAGAAGCTGATAAAATCAGCAGCTATCTCACAGGAGATCCTGAAGTTTATAATAATCCTGAAGATTATTTCGATAAAGTGATTACCATCGATCTTTCTGAACTGGAACCATTTGTAAATGGACCTTTTACACCCGACCTTGCCACTCCAATCAGTAAACTGAAAGATGAAGCCATTAAAAACGGATGGCCTCTTAAAATTGAAGTTGGCTTAATCGGCTCTTGCACCAATTCATCTTATGAAGATATATCAAGGGCTGCCTCTGTAGCAAAACAAGCTTCAGAAAAAAATATTAAAACAAAAGCTATGTTCACCATCACTCCCGGATCTGAACAAGTAAGGTATACAGTTGAACGCGATGGCTTTGTCGATATATTCAAAAAAATTGGTGGAAATGTTTTTGCCAATGCATGTGGACCTTGTATTGGACAATGGCATAGGGAAGATGCTGAAAAAGGCGATAAAAACACAATCATTCACTCATTTAACAGAAACTTCTCAAAAAGGGCTGACGGAAATCCAAATACATACGCATTTGTTGCTTCTCCGGAAATAGTAACTGCACTCACAATAGCAGGCGACCTGTCTTTCAATCCTTTAACGGATTATCTGATCAATGAAAACGGAGAAAGTGTCAAGCTTGATTATCCGTCAGGTTATGAACTCCCTATAAAAGGATTTGAAGTTGAAAACCCGGGTTTTATTGCCCCTGCTGAAGATGGCTCTTCCGTTGTAGTTAATGTAAAGCCTGATTCTGAAAGACTACAACTCCTTGAACCATTTCCGGAATGGGATGGCAAAAACATAACCGGAGCACGTTTGTTAATTAAAGCTAAAGGAAAATGTACAACCGACCATATTTCAATGGCAGGACCATGGCTTAAGTTCAGAGGACACCTTGACAATATTTCTAATAACTGCCTTATTGGAGCAGTAAATGCTTTCAACGAACAAACAAACAAAGTTAAAAATCAAATTACCGGGGAATATGGTGAAGTACCTGGAATACAACGATTCTATAAAGCCGGCAATATCCCTTCGATAGTGGTTGGAGATCACAATTACGGTGAAGGTTCTTCAAGAGAACATGCAGCTATGGAACCCCGTCACCTTGGAGTAAAGGCTGTTCTTGTAAAATCGTTTGCCCGTATTCACGAAACTAACCTTAAAAAACAAGGAATGCTTGCTTTGACGTTTTCAAATGAAAATGATTATGACAAAATAATGGAAGACGATGTTTTCAACTTCATTGACCTCGAAAGCTTTAAGCCGGGCAAACCTGTTAGTATTGAAATAATTCACAGCAACGGCAGTAAAGAAATAATTCAGGCTAACCATTCATATAATAATCAGCAGATTGAATGGTATAAAGCCGGATCAGCCCTTAATCTGATAAAATTACAAAACAAGCAAAACCAATAGTATATGGCAGAAAAGATATCATTTAAAGATGGAAAGCTTCTTGTCCCTGATAATGTTATAATACCTTTTATTGAAGGTGATGGTATTGGGAAAGACATAACAGCTCCAACTCAAAAAATAATAAATAAGGCCATAAATAAGGCATATAAAGGGAAAAGATCTATTGAATGGATGGAAGTGCTTGCCGGAGAGAAAGCTTTTAAAAACACAGGAGAATGGCTTCCTCAATCAACTCTTGATGCATTTGCTGAATATATAGTTGGAATCAAAGGTCCGTTGACTACTCCGGTAGGTGGTGGCATCCGGTCATTGAATGTTGCCATGCGCCAGACTCTCGACCTTTACGTTTGCATGAGACCTGTCCGCTGGTTTAAGGGTGTCCCCTCGCCAGTTATTCACCCGGAACACGTTGACATGCATATTTTCAGGGAAAACACAGAAGATATTTATGCCGGAATTGAATTTATGACCGGTACTCCTGAAGCGGCTAAGTTTCTTAGTCTGATGAAAGAGAATTTTGGAATTGAAAAAATCAGGTTTCCGGAAAGCTCATCCTTTGGAGTAAAGCCTGTTTCTAAAGATGGTTCAGAAAGACTAATCCGTGCAGCTATTGACTTTGCGCTTGAAAGAGGGCTTCCTTCAGTAACTATTGTACACAAGGGTAATATCATGAAATTTACTGAGGGCGCTTTTAAAAATTGGGGATATGAACTAGCTGAACGTGAATATGGAAATAAAGTTTTTACGTGGAAACAATATGAAACAATTTCGAAAGAGAAGGGGAAAGCGTTTGCTTTAGAAGCCTTGAAAAATGCTCAAAATGAAAAGAAGCTGATAATCAAGGACGTTATCACTGACGCTTTTTTGCAGGAAAGCCTTCTTCATCCAAAAGATCACTCAGTAATTGCCACTCTGAATCTTAACGGAGATTATATTTCTGATCAGCTGGCAGCATTGGTTGGGGGAATTGGAATTGCTCCCGGCGCCAATATTAATTACAAAAGCGGATATGCTGTGTTTGAAGCAACCCATGGAACAGCTCCCAACATTGCCGGGACAGGCAAGGCAAATCCATGCTCCCTCCTTTTATCTGCAGTTATGATGCTTGAATATATAGGATGGAATGAAGCAGGCAATCTGATAATAAAAGCTCTTGAAAAAGCTTTTGCTGAAAAGAAAGTAACAAGTGACCTTTTTGAACTAATGGAAAATGCAACACTCCTTTCTACTTCTGAATTTGCAGATTACATTTCAGATTTAACTGATAATTTTTAAAACGGAAATAAGAAACATATCATGGAATACATCAAGAACAGATTTTATGAAAAAGCAAGCCGCTGTATTGCTGAATATAATAAGCTCAGGAATGAACATAGTGACAAGGTTATTGCCAACGTTACTATAGGACAAGTTTTATCTGGAATGAAAGGCATACCGGGATTGCTGACCGAGACTTCAAAATTAGATCCCAATGAAGGAATAAGGTTCAGAGGTTATTCAATTCCGGAACTTAGAGATAAACTTCCTAAACTTACTCCTGGAGGAGAACCTCTTCCTGAAGGTTTATTTTATCTTATGCTGCTTGGTGAAATTCCTGAATATGAAGATATGATGAATATTTCCAAAGCCTGGGCAGCCCGCTCTCAGGTTCCACAGCATGTCTTCGATGTAATTGATGCAATGCCCAAAACAGCTCTTCCAATGACAATTTTTTCTGCTGCCATAGTTGCAGAAGCTACTGAATCTGTTTTTCAGAAAGCTTATCATTCGGGAGTTAATAAAAAATACTACTGGGATTTCATGTACGATGATGTAATGAACCTCATTGCCCGTCTGCCCAGAATAGCTGCATATATCTACAGAAGACTCTATTACAAGGATAAACACATTGAGCCTGAGCCAAGACTTGACTGGGCAGGAAATCTTGCCCACATGATGGGTCACGATTCCGATGAAGTAAAGCGTTTGCTTCGCCTTTATATGGTTATCCACGCTGATCATGAGGGTGGAAATGTTTCAGCCCATGCTACTCATCTTGTAGGTTCTACCTTAAGTAACCCTCATTATGCTTTTGCTGCCGGGATGCTGGGACTTGCAGGTCCTCTTCATGGATATGCAAACCAGGATGTTATGCATTGGATATTTGAAATGATTGAAAATATAGGAACAGATAAACCTTCGAAAGAACAACTCGAAAGCTATGTTAAAAAAACTCTTCAGGAAGGGAGGGTTATTCCCGGATATGGCCATGCAGTTCTAAGACAAACAGACCCGCGCTTCACTGTTCAAATGGAATTTGCTAACAGGTATATTAAAGATGATCCTATTATCAACATAGTCAACAATCTATATGAAGTTGTTCCTCCTATTTTAGGAAACATAGGCAAAATCAGCAATCCATGGCCAAATGTAGATGCTTATTCCGGTGCGTTGCTTTATCACTACGGAATTAAGGAATACTCTTTCTATACAGTATTGTTCGGAGTATCAAGGGCATTGGGTGTTCTCACCTCTTTAATACTTGATCGTCTTTACGGACTTCCGATTGAAAGACCCTCATCATTTCCTTTGAACTGGTATATTGAAAAAGCTACCGGAGGAAAGTGTATTAATGCTGATGAGGAATAAGTATTTTGATTACAAAGTA
>CAYUEI010000236.1:0-4708 GCA_964443445.1 uncultured Prolixibacteraceae bacterium
TTCTTACTGAATCAGGAAAAGAATATCCTCAGGTTCATAATGTAGTTTCTCAAATTTCAGAAGACTTTATCCAACAACCCCGACGTTTATATCTCGACTTTGAAAAAAACAATTATATCGTAACTTTCGACGGACTTATTAATAATACTCCATTCCCAAAAGAAATAAAGACAATTTTAAATGTGCTTGAAGATGAATATAACTGCCCTATAGATATTGAATTTGCTCACGACGGAGATAACCTTTACTTATTGCAATGCAGACCTCAAAGTTTTAGTGGTACAGGCATGCCCGCAGTTATTCCTTATAATATTTCAGCAGATAAAATTGTTTTTACTGCCAGCCGGTTTATTTCAAACGGAATTGTTTCAAACATAAAGCACTTGGTATATGTTGACCCTTTCAAATATGGAGAACTCCAAACTTATGAAAGATTTCTTGTCATTGGAAAAATAATCAGCAGTCTGAACGAGATTTTACCCAAAAGACAATTCGTCCTGATGGGACCCGGACGATGGGGAAGCAGAGGAGATATCAAGTTGGGCGTCAATGTTGCGTATTCAGATATTAACAATACTGCTATGCTTATTGAAATTGCAAGGAAACAAAAAAATTACATGCCTGAACTCTCAATGGGTACACATTTCTTTCAGGATCTGGTAGAATCTGAAATTAAATACTTGCCTTTATACCCTGATGATGCTGGTAATTTTTTCAATGAGAATTTCTTTAATAACTCAGCAAATATATTATCTGACTTACTCCCTGATTATTCAGCTTATTCTGACACAGTAAAAGTTATTGACATTTCAGGTTCTTCAGGAGGAAATATGCTCCATATACTCATGAATGCTGATGAAGAAAGAGCATACGCCATTTTATCTGAACCTGTTCTCCAAAATGAGTTTGACTTTTTCAAATCAGGAAATTTCAACAGCTCCTCAAGTCCTGATTTTCACTGGCGATGGAGAATGAATTACGCAGAACATATCGCTTCCCACATCGACAAGGATAAGTCTGGTGTAATAGGTTTTTATGTCTTCGGAAGTGTAAAGAATGGAACAGCTGGCCCGGGTAGTGATATTGATTTATTGATTCACTTCAGAGGAGATGATTATCAAAAGAAAGAGCTGTTGATTTGGTTAGATGGATGGAGCATTTGCCTTGGCAGGCTGAACGAAATAAGAACAGGGACTAAAACAGATAAACTGTTGGATATCCATATTATAACTGATGAAGATATAAAGAACAGAGATAGCTATGCAGTTAAAATTGGTTCTTCTCATGATCCTGCATTACCTCTTTGTTTAGGGACAGAACTAAATAAAGAAATTCCGTCAAATTAAAACTCTTTCAGCATCTTGTAAGTTTTTCAAATCAAAAATGATAATAGATAATTCTGCTCCGTGATGGGCAGCATTAAAAGAATGAGTAGTACCAAGCCGGTCTCTCCAATTTCCGGTAATTCTTGTAGACTCATGGATATGACCATGCAAGGTCAATAATGGTTGCTTTTGTTCAATTAATCGTCTGACAGCTATACTCCCCACATTTACATCAAGAGGAACGTGATTAAACTTCTTATCATCAAGAGCTGCCCTGTCAAGATTCGATTGATAGGGAGGTGTATGAAATAGAAAAATAGAATTTTCTAAATTATCATCTCCAATAAGGCTACTCAAATCTTTTTGAATAGAACCAAATATAATATTATCCTTCTTAAATGGGATAGAATGAAATCCTTCTTCAGGGGGAACACATCCGGGATCAACAAAGCGAGAAACATCGTACATTTCCCAATCTTTATATAAAAATGGGCTGGGAGGAATACACGAATAACCGTAAACAGTGTAACTCCCAAAAACAGTTTTTCTATTGTGCATATATTCCCAAAGCCCCATTTTCTCTGCTTCCTGAAAAGCCTTTTCTTCAAGACGACTATCGTCATTACCAAGAATTATAAAAACCTTTGGATAATCATCTTTTAAAACGGATTTACAATGCTCAAATCCCTTAATAATAACATTTTCAATAAAATTATCTGCAACGGGAAGATAATCATTAATAGAAAACAAACCTGAAGGAAGAAGGTCGCCTCCCAAAAAAACAGAAGCCGGTTTTTCATCTTCTATCTTTTTAAAAAGCTTTTCATATCGGTCTTTCTTCCCATGAAGATCAGAAACAAAAAAATTAAAAGGCATATGTAAAAGATTAACTAATTGCTCATTAACTAATTTAATGCTTGAGAATTATGTATTTGTAAAAATACCAAAAAGAATATATGTTATCGAAGAAGTAAGGGAATTTAAATAATAAATTGTCGTCTATGAGTAATCATAAAATAAAAACACTATAAAAACCTAATCATTTTAACCTATGAAAAAAGTTCTACTACTCTTAGCTTTAGTTTTATTTCTTTCAGATTCTTTATTTGCTGCAGTTAAAATTGACACAGTATACACTGCAAGCGGTAAAAAAAGAAATCTATATTATTCAATTCCCGACAACTATGATCCGGCGAAGGCTTATCCTCTTGTTGTTGGCATGCATTTTTGCGGGGGTACTGCCCTTTCATACCGTAATTCTTTATCACCATTAAGTGATAGTATCAATGCAATTATTGTATGTCCGGATAATTTCCTGAATCAGGTTGCAGACTCAGAGTTGGATATAATTACAGCAGCAGCTGACTCAGCAAGGATGGCTTTCAATATTTCAGCCGACTCCATGTACCTGACTGGCATGTCTTGTAATGGTGAAACTATTCTTCGTCAGGGACTTAAAAAGTTCTACCCTTTTAAAGGAATTTTTCCATGGGTACCTTATATCTCAAGTAGAAATTTCACCCCCTACAATCTGAAATCTGAAATTCCGACAGTACTTGCGGTAGGTACTATTGACGATAACCTTACTACCCTGATGATTTTAATGGATAGCCTTAAATCAAATGGCCCTGATAAGAATCTTGTTCTGGCTCCCAATATTGGTCATGTTGAAATATTCAAAGAATTTCCCTCTGTAATGATAAAATGTATCAGGTATATCAATACTCCAAAAACTATAAAAATAGAAGCTCTCCCCGACATAAAAATAAAGAATACTGAACCAGAAAAGGAATTTGAAGTTGAAGTTGTATATTCCGGAGATAAGGAGCTGCAAACTGAAGTTTTTTCCAGCAATCTTTCCAGACTTAAAACGTCTGATGCAAGTTATTCAAAATCTGATAATAAAGTCAGGTTTAAATTAACACCTGTTTCGGGGAAAACCGGTACAATGAAAATCGTTGTTGAAGTAAAAGAATCAAATGGAAAAGCAATATCCCAATCAATATTTAATGTTGTTTTAGAAAAAAATGACAATACCAATATTGGTACAGATAAGATCGGTTCTATTTTAATTTCTCCCAATCCTTCAAGTGATTATATAAAAGTTGCAGGCACCGAAAAGATAAATAAATATGAAATTATGAATATTTCAGGACAAGTTATCATTAAAGAAAACCCTGGAATGAATGAATTTTCATTAGACGTTTCAAGCCTTCCTAAAGGAGTATATTGTTTCAGGTCATATATGGAGAATAAGATTGAGAATTTGAAGTTCATCACAAAATAAGTCATCAGTCAGGTCATTATTCATCCAATAAAAAGCAGGTCAGTTATAATGCATTTAACTAAAAAAAAGTAGAAACAATTCCCCCATTTCAATTATCGTTCTATATTTCAAAAAGGTGGAATATCCCTCTGTATTTTTCCATTCCTCCTTTAATATCTGACCTAATCATATGCTTAGCAAAGAGCCAGCAAAGAGCCATTAAATACCATAAGAAATTTTGTTTATGGTATTTAATGGCTCTTTAGTTATAATCAGAGATAAAGTTTCTTATCCTGAAATTAGTAATCCAATTTCTGTCTTATAATGCACCCTTTTAAAGATACAAGATAGTTGCATAAATATTCATAAATGGGCTTTACCCTGCTAATCTTACTATATCTCAATTTTGAAAATTTAAAGATATTGTCATTTCGTCAACCCGTTTTTACTGTTAATCAAATAAATTATGCCATATATATTATTTGTAGTTCATTTGTCTCAGAAATATTATTAAAAGTTTTTTGATCCATGAGAATTATAAAGTTAATAGTATTATTTGTAACAGTTCTGAGCATAAATGGATACGCTCAGGTTCAACTTCCGGTTAAATACAGAGTAGAAAATCAATCGATGTCTACTCCGATGACAAACCTGGAAGATATATTTTTTGACAGCCCCTATTCAACAAGACCAGTAAACGTACAATTTGACGGTTCCCTTTTAAATATGACTTATGACAATGGTTCATCATACGCAAAGATTAACGTAACTAAAGTAAGAACTGAAAGAGAAGTTGAAGATGGAGTAATCGTTGCAGAAAGAAATATATACGTAGACAATGCAAACGTATCAGACACATTATTATTTGTAGTAGACTACAATGTTGGTTATTTTCAGATGATAGTACCTACAAAAAATTCAAAAGGAGCTTATTGGGGATATACATCTTACCGTCAATTTGTACCGTCTAATGAGTTGGCATCTTATCGCAAATCTGTACCGGTTGATGAGTTAGCATCTAAGTAAACCATGCAAAATATTTCGAACCAGGAAGCTGCTACCGTATAGGGAGCAGCTTTTTTTTTCATTATCCTGAGCCTTTCACGGGACTCGAACC
>CAYUEI010000237.1:0-4705 GCA_964443445.1 uncultured Prolixibacteraceae bacterium
ACGATAATTTCGGCATTATTGAAGGTCTTATGACTACAGTTCACGCTACAACTGCTACTCAGAAAACAGTTGACGGTCCTTCGATGAAAGACTGGAGAGGTGGCCGTGGTGCTGCTCAGAATATTATCCCTTCATCAACAGGTGCTGCTAAAGCTGTAGGTAAAGTTATCCCAGAATTAAACGGTAAACTTACAGGTATGGCTTTCCGCGTTCCAACTCCTGACGTATCAGTTGTTGACCTTACAGTTCGCCTTGCAAAAGCTGCTCCTTATGCAGAAATTTGCAAAGCTATGAAAGCTGCTTCAGAAGGCCCAATGAAAGGTATCCTTGGTTATACTGAAGATGAAGTTGTTTCTAACGACTTCCTTGGCGAATCATGTACTTCAGTTTTCGACGCAGGTGCAGGTATCGGCCTTAACGACAACTTCGTGAAAGTTGTTAGCTGGTATGACAATGAAATGGGTTACTCAACAAAGGTTGTTGAACTTATCCAACACATGTACTCAGTTGATCACGCTTAATATTAAATTGTATAATATATTCAAAGAGACGCCCTTAAAGCGTCTCTTTTTTTTGATTTTTAATAAAGATTTATCTTTCGAATCCAATCATCTATTGTTCTATTTATTCAAACCATGTCGGTTTTATATAATCTTCTTTAAGACAGTTAATTAATTTACAACTCCCCTCTCCTCGACAAAAAGTAAGCAAATAATATTTTGCTTATCTCATAGAATTTATACTTTTGATATTGCTCTATTAAAAAATAAGAATCAAGAATTCAATGTTCAATTCTTTTGTTCTTTGAAATTCAGGATGATAGATTACTTTAATTTACATCCGAATTATTAATGTGTAACAATTTGTAACTAATCGCATTTCGTATGGAAAATTTACTCAAAGATTCAATGTCTAATTCAGTAGATGTTCAAGAAGTTGAATTACAAGATGTTAAAACAAAGCATTTTTCAGACGTGACCACTTCAGATAAGGAAAGGGAAATTGAAATTGGAAACTTGCAGGATTATCTGAATATATTCGGTGAATTTGTCGATATTTCATAAAGGGACGGGAGTCCCTTTTTTTTTGTCCCTACGTTTTATACCTTTCAAAACTTTTTCAAAATAGATTTCTATTTCTTAATGGACAAAACTCTGATCATAATTCTTGGTCCTACCGCTATCGGAAAAACTTCAATCAGTATTGAAGCCGCTACTCTTTTGAATACAGAAATAATATCTGCCGATTCTCGTCAAATATTCAGGGAACTTTCGGTCGGAACGGCTGTGCCCGATTCTCAGCAACTTAATATTGTTAAGCACCACATGATTCAAAACCATTCGATTCATGAATACTTCAGTGCCAGCAACTTTGAGGTTGAAGCCCTTGAAATTATTAACTCTATTTTCGAAAGAAATGATTTTGCTATCATGACCGGTGGCTCAATGTTATATATCGATGCACTTTGCAATGGCATTGACGACCTTCCAACTATAGATCCAACGATTCGAAAAGAAATAATTGAGCGTTTTGAAAAAGAAGGTCTCGAACCCCTCCGCTTTGAATTGAAAAAAATTGATCCGGAATATTATGAGACCTCAGATATTAAAAATCCCAAAAGGGTTATGCATGCTCTTGAGATTTTTTACATGACCGGAAAAAAATATTCATCTCTCAGAACAAATACCAAAAAGCAAAGAGATTTCAATATTATAAAAATCGGACTTAACACCGACAGGAAGATTCTGCACGAAAGAATAAACCTTCGGGTTGATGAGATGATAAAAAACGGACTTGTTGAAGAAGCAAGATCAGTTTATGAATTTAAAAATCTTAACTCGCTGAAGACTGTTGGGTATAAAGAACTTTTTTCTTACTTTGAAAATGAGATTGACTTGCCAACGGCGATAAATCTGATAAAGAGAAACAGCAGGAGGTATGCTCGAAAACAACTGACATGGTTCAATGGTGATCCTGAAATTATTTGGTTTGATCCTGCAGATAAAGTAAATTTATATAGCTTTATCAATAATTTTATTGATAACAAATAGAAAATAACATTCATTATTAAAAATATGAATATTCTTATTATAGGTCCTGCAAATCCATATCGCGGAGGAATATCAGCATTAAACGAAAGACTTGCTGTTCAGTTAACACAGGAGGGGCACAAGGTTGAAATCATTAATTTCAAACTACAGTACCCCGGTTTTTTATTCCCGGGGAAAACACAATATTCAGACACCTTACCACCAAAGGGCCTTGTAATAAAAAGAATGATTAATTCAATAAATCCTTTTAACTGGATCGCTACCGGGTTGAAACTAAAAAAGAAGAAGGCCGATATGGTTATTGTAAGGTATTGGATTCCATTGATGTCTCCCTCAACAGGTACAATTTGCAGAATACTGAAAAGCAACGGGAAAACTAAAATAATTTCAATAGTTGATAATATAATACCCCATGAACACAGGCTTGGTGACTCCATTCTTACAAAATACTTTGCCGGGGCAGTTGATGGATTTATAACTATGTCAGATTGCGTTTTTAATGACATTGATTTATTTTCAAAAAGAAAACCTAAAGCTTTAACCCCCCATCCTATTTATGATCACTATGGTGAAATAATACCGGTTAAGGAAGCTTTGAATAAATTAAACTTAAACGAAAATTATCAATATATTCTTTTCTTTGGGTTTATCAGAGATTATAAAGGATTGGATATATTACTTAACGCAATGGCCAATGAAAAAGTAAGGTCACTTGATGTAAAACTTATTATCGCCGGAGAATTTTACTCAAACGAAAAATACTATCTGGAATTAATCTCATCTTTAAAAATTGAAGAAAGTGTCATTATGAAAACGGACTTCATTCCTGACGATGAGGTTAATAAATATTTCTGTGCAGCTAATTTAATTGCACAACCTTATAAATCAGCTACTCAGAGTGGAGTAACTCAAATAGGCTATCATTTCAGCAAACCGATGCTTGTTACCAATGTAGGTGGCTTAGCAGAAATTATAGAAAATGGAGTTTGTGGCTATGTTGTTGAACCTGATCCTATTCAGGTTTCTGAAGCTATTTACGACTTTTTTAAAAATAAGAGAGAAGCTGATATGACCAGAAATGTAATAATTGCAAAGGAAAAATTTTCCTGGAACAATATGACAACTACTATTTTTAATATTTATAAACAAATCATAAAATAACTCTTAAACAAATTTTGTAATTTGTTCGATTAAAATTTTTATGGCACCACATTCGGAATTAGATAAAAGGCAAATAAATGAAGCTTACGACAATCTATTGAAGTCGTACAAGCACAACTTGTCGCATGAAAATCTGGCATTGATTCAAAAGGCTTTTGACTTTGCCAATAAAGCGCACGAAGGCGTAAGAAGGCGTTCCGGTGAGCCGTATATACTTCATCCATTATCGGTTGCAACAGTTGTAGCCAGGGAGATTGGCCTTGGTACAAAATCGATAGTAGCATCAATACTTCATGATGTAGTTGAAGATACAGATTATACTCTTGAAGACATAAAGAACCTGTTTGGTGAAAAGATAGCAACGATAGTTGACGGGTTGACAAAGCTTGAGGGTGAGTTTGACTATTTGCAGGCTGAGAATTTCAGAAAAATGCTTCTGACTCTTTCCGATGACGTGAGGGTTATTCTCATAAAGATAGCTGACAGGCTTCATAATATGAGGACATTAGATTCAATGCCTCCAAACAAGCAGTTAAAGATTTCGGGAGAAACCCTTTACATTTATGCTCCTCTGGCCCATCGGCTTGGATTGTACGCCATTAAATCGGAGCTTGAAGATTTAAGTCTTAAATATAAATTTCCTGATCAATATAAAGAAATATCGCTTCAGTTACGTGATAAAGAGGAACACAGAACTTATTTGGTCAATCAGTTCATAAATCCAATTGAAGAAAAATTAAAAGAAGAGAGTTTTGAATTTTCAGTTAAGGGACGTCCGAAATCTGTTTATTCAATATGGAAAAAGATGCAGGTAAAGAAAGTATCTTTTGATGAAGTATATGATTTACTTGCTATCAGGATTATTTTCAAATGCAATGAAAAAACAGATGAAAGGAGAAAGTGCTGGGAGATATTTTCAATTGTAACATCAATATATAACTATAAACAAGACAGAATACGTGACTGGGTAACAATGCCAAAGGCAAACGGCTATGAGGCATTGCATGTTACAGTTATGGGACCAGAAGGGAAATGGGTAGAAGTACAGATCCGGAGTGAAAGGATGAATGAAATTGCCGAACGCGGATTTGCTGCTCACTGGAAATATAAAGGCGACTCTTCACATGACGGCGAGCTTGACAAGTGGATTGAACGTATACGAGAGATGCTCCAGAACCCTGAATCGGATGTGTTGGAATTTCTGGATGATTTTAAATTAAATCTCTTTAGCTCTGAGATCGTTGTATTTACACCTAAGGGAGAAATGAAAACTCTGCCAAAAGGTTCGACTGTTCTTGATTTTGCATTTGAGATACATACCGATCTGGGGAACAAGTGCATAGGGGCAAAGATTAACCACCAGTTAGTCCCGATAAGTCATCAGTTAAAGAGCGGAGATCAGATTGAAATCCTGACTTCTGAAAAACAAAGACCTCAATCGCATTGGTTTGATGTTGTAACAACAGCCAAGGCTAAGCAAAAAGTTAAGGATG
>CAYUEI010000238.1:0-4680 GCA_964443445.1 uncultured Prolixibacteraceae bacterium
ATGATTTCCTATGAAGGGTGTTCAAAGATCAGTTCTGCAAATCTGTTTTCAATATTTGTAAAGGAAAAGATGCCAAATGTAAGGATTCTTGTTCATCGGGACAGAGATTATCTGACAGATTATGAAATTGACCTGCAGAGAGATACGTTCAGAAGAATTGACACATATTTTTTTGTTACCAAAGGTACTGATATTGAAAGTTATCTATTAAATAGTTTGCATATCAATTATTGCCATCCTTCAATATCTGAGGCAGTTGCTCAAAAACTTGTTCAGGAAGTAAGGGCAGAGGTTTATCACAAATCGGTTGATTATTTAAGGAAAAAAGAATTTGGGGCATA
Organism: uncultured Prolixibacteraceae bacterium; assembly: GCA_964443445.1. Classification (GTDB taxonomy): domain Bacteria; phylum Bacteroidota; class Bacteroidia; order Bacteroidales; family Prolixibacteraceae; genus CAYMTR01. The sequence goes on from CAYUEI010000238.1 coordinate 342, forward strand.
TAAGACAGAACAATATACCCATCTGAATAAAGCTATTGAGAATCTTGTATCAGAAAATATTCAAAGGTTTACACATGGGAAGACGGCTTATAAGATTCTTCAGTATAAAATACAGGATGTTGCAAAAGAAAAGTCAAATCTGGAGCAATCATCAAAGTTTCTTTTTAATAAAGAGTTGAATAAGATAGCAAGATCTATCTGGGGTAATCAATAAAAGGCTAAGTGAATTTATGTTGAAGATTTTAAATGTTCAGCTGCAACCTCAAGATCTTTATACCATTCTTCGCCATACTTTCTGATTAATGGTTCTTTTAGAAATTGGTAGAGAGGGAGTTTATTAACATTTCCGCACAAACGACCTGAATTACAGATGGGGATTTTTTGATAGTTAACAGCATCGAAGTTATCATATTCAGTAATCCTGATCGGGAAGAGGTGGCATGAAATAGGTTTTCTGAAAGGAATAATGCCTTCAAGAAATGCTTTTTCAATAGCGCACTTTGTAATTCCTGATTCATCGGAAAATGAGTAGATACATTCTTTATTATTCAGCAGAGGGGTAACAAGATCGCCATCTCTGTCAATAATAGAAAAGCCTTGTTTTTCAGTTTCTGCTTTTGACTCCGGGGTCATGTGCTTTTCAAATTCGGGATAATGCAACTCAATCATAATGGCCTCATCATCAGTAATCGGAGCGCCGGAGCTACCTTCTACGCAACATGCGCCCTTGCACGACAAGAGATCGCAGAGAAAATGCTCTTCAAAAATGTCTAGACTTATTATTGCTTTATCAATCTGAATCATAATACAAGGTTAATGAAAATTTTAATTATAACTATATTGGAAAATCGCAGAAGCACTTAATTTTTTTTGGTTTTTATTTTTTAAAAGAGTTTGGTTTTTTTATTTTAGGGGTGAAAACATATAAAACCAAAAACCATATGAGGAAACCTGAAATTATTCATTACAAGGGTAATGAAGTTGTGTATCTCGACTTTTCCGGGATGAGAGATAATGATGAAATAATAAATCTTGAGAACGAAGGTTCAGCTTTAATCAGAAGCAAGCCACTTGGTTCAGTTTACACACTGACCAATATGGATGGAATGTACTTTAATAATCAGCTGAAAGCTTATTTTGAGGGTATTGTTAAGCTAAATGCGCCTCATGTAAAAAAAGGAGCAGTTATGGGCATGAACGGGCTGATTTCAATAATGTACAATGCATTTCTTGCTGTGACCGGAAGAAATATCAAATCATTCAGGTCAAAAGAAGATGCCCTTGAATATCTGATATCAGGTAAATAATTTTACAAAGGGGTTTATATTTTATTTTGGAATTTAAAAACTATCCCTCAAATTTTATTTAATCCAGATAGTCTTAATATTACAGAATTCCTTTATACCATAATTTGAAAGTTCTCTCCCGTATCCTGAATTCTTAACTCCGCCAAAAGGAAGTCTGGGATCTGATTTAACAAGACCATTAATGAATATTGCTCCGGCATCAATTTCTCTGCCTAAAGATTCGCCTTTTTTAATGTCTTCAGTCCATATAGAACAACCTAAGCCAAAGGGTGAGTTGTTGGCTACTTCAACAATTTCTTTATCATTTTTAACTGTTATGACAGCTACTACAGGTCCGAATGTTTCTTCCTTAAATACCGGCATACTTTCAGTAATGTTGGTTAAGATTGTTGGGGGGTAGAAGCAGCTTGTATTATCTTCGTAGTTAGCTCCCGTTATTACTTTAGCACCCATTCTGACTGATTCAGAAATCTGGTTGTGTAGATCATGAGCAAAGCGAATTTGAGCAAGAGGGGCAAGGCTTGTATTTGGATCAAGGGGATCACCGGCTTTCAATGTTTCCAGTTCATTTTTTATTAAGCCAATGAACTGGTCAGCTATATCTTCTTTAACGATGAATCTTTTTGCTGATATGCAGGTTTGTCCGGAAGTTAACATTCTGCTTTTAACACCTGTTTTTGCAGCTTCTTTAAGGTTTGCATCGGAAAGGACAATAAAGGGGTCTGAGCCACCAAGTTCGAGAACAGATTTCTTAAGATATTTACCTGAAGCTTCAGCTATATATCGTCCTGCCATTTCGCTTCCGGTGAGGGTAGTAGCCTTGACGGCAGGATTTTTAATAACACTTTCGACTTTTGAAGATCCGATGATAAGTGAGCTAAACACATTTTCCGGGAACCCCGCATCAAGAAATACTTTCTCTATAGCTAAAGCGCAGCCCTGAACATTGGAAGCATGTTTCAACAACCCGGTATTCCCTGCCATCAGGGCAGGGGCAGCAAACCTGAATACCTGCCAGAATGGATAATTCCAGGGCATTACTGCAAGAACAGGGCCTATTGGCTGAAAAGTGATAAAGCTCTTTTGGCCGTCGGTTTCAACAAATTCATCTTTCAGCATTGTTTCGGTATGATCAGCATAGTAATCGCATACCAGGGCACACTTTTCTACTTCACTTATAGATTCTCCGATTAGCTTGCCCATCTCAAGAGTAATCAGGCGGGCATATTCATTTTTATTTTTACGAAGGACAGCAGCAGCATTTTTCATTAACTCAGACCGGGATGAAAAAGACCTTTTCTTCCAGCTTTGCCATGATAAAAGGCTTTTATAAATTGTATTTTCTATTGCCGATTCTGACATTTCATCGTATTCAGCAATAATCTTGTTGTCGAAGGGATTAATAGATTCCATATTTTTTGTTTAAGGGGGAAATATACAAAAAAAGTCTCATTTCAATCCTTATAAAAGAATGGAAATGAGACCTGTAATATTATTTTGAAAAGATTATTGAACAAGAACCTTGCCTGTCATACTTTCAGGAATATTAAGTCCCATAATTGAAAGGATAGTAGGAGCAATATCAGCAAGAACGCCATCATTAATTTTTCCTTCTTTTCTGTCTGTCACCCAGATACAAGGAACAGGATTAAGAGAGTGGGCAGTATTTGGTGATCCGTCTTCGTTAATTGCATTATCTGCATTACCGTGGTCGGCAATAATTAGTACATCGTAACCACCTTCTTTAGCAGCAGTTACAACGTCTTTAACACATTCATCGACAGCTTTTACAGCTTTATATATAGCTTCGTAAACACCGGTATGACCTACCATGTCGCCATTTGCGAAGTTAAGGCAAACGAAATCAGCTGTTTTATTTTTAAGTTCAGGAACAATAGCATCTCTGACATCATAAGCACTCATTTCAGGCTTTAGGTCATAGGTAGCTACTTTAGGAGAAGGGCATAAAATTCTTTTTTCTCCGGGGAATTCTTTTTCTCGCCCACCAGAGAAGAAGAAAGTTACGTGAGCGTATTTTTCAGTTTCAGCAATTCTGATTTGTTTAAGGCCATTATTTGAAACAACTTCACCGAGAGTATTCGTTACATTATCTTTATTGAAAATAACATTAATTCCCTTGAAGTCGGCTTTATATTCAGTCAAAGTGTACCATTGAAGGTTAATTGTTTTCATGCCGAAATCGGGGAGATCCTGTTGGGTAAAAGCAATAGTTGCCTGACGAAGTCTGTCTGTTCTGAAGTTAAAGCAAATAACTACATCGCCTTCTTCAAATTTAGTAATAGGATTGCCATCATTGTCTGAAACTATGATAGGTCTTAAAAACTCATCAGTAACACCTCCGTCGTAAGATTTTTGAACAGCATCGAGCAGGTCAGTTGTTTTTTCGCCTTTACCTTCAGCCCAAAGGTCGTAAGCGATTTTCATGCGATCCCAGTTTTTGTCTCTGTCCATTCCATAATAACGACCTACAAGAGAAGCAAACTTTCCGTTGGTGCTTTTAAGGGCTTCAATATCAGTTTCCAGGAAGCCATAACCTGAGCGAGGGTCGGTATCTCTGCCATCGGTAAGGCCATGTACAAATACTTTTTCAAGGCCCATTTCAGTTGCAATTTTGCAAAGAGCAACCATATGAGAGCTTAATGCATGTACGCCACCGGGGCCAATAAGACCAACTAAATGAACCTGTTTATTGTTTTCTTTGGCATAGTTATATGCTTTAAGAATCTGAGGTTGACTCCAGAGTGATTTATCTTTTATAGCACGTGTAATCCTGACCATATCCTGATAAAGAACACGACCTGCACCAAGATTGAGGTGTCCTACTTCGGAATTACCCATTTGTCCTTCAGGAAGTCCAACGTACTCGCCGCAAGCAAGAAGTTTTGAATGAGGATATTCATTAATTAATGAATCCATGAAAGGAGTTGGAGCCGATGCAATTACATCACCCTTGTCACCATTGCCAATTCCCCAACCGTCGAGGATCATTAACATTACTTTTTTATTTTCTG
>CAYUEI010000239.1:0-4634 GCA_964443445.1 uncultured Prolixibacteraceae bacterium
CTTATGGTTCAAAGATAACAAAACCGCCCCCAACTAAAAACAATTTTAAATAAGCTATAGATTATTTTTGTAAACATTTTTTTAACATACTTGATTACAATACTATATGAAATTTATTTATTAAAAATAATTTTAAAATAAAATACCTGCTTTAGACTTTTGTCCAAATTACCGGTTCCGAAGTAAAAAAGGTATCCCTTTTCTGCTAAGCTATGTGTATATACTTAACCTTTTTCAGAACTTCAGTATATTCTTTTCGCATACATACCAAAAACCAACCACATTCGTACCAAATAGGGGGTTTCTCCTGTTATAATGGGAGAAACCCCTATTATAATGGGAGAAAGTACGGTTCAGGTACGAATGTGGTTGGTATTTGATGGGGATATTACATGAAGTAACCTAAACTTAAATTGACGCACACTTTTCAAGTTAGCGATTCATTTAATTCATTTCTTTTTATCTTTGCACAAATTTTTTAAAAAACCTTTATATCATGAGCATTCGGGAATTAAGTGAACAGGAGATTATACGTCGTGAATCATTAACCAAACTTCGCGAAATGGGTATTGACCCGTATCCTGCCAACGAATATAAAATCACAAACAGCTGTAAAGAATTAAAAGAGGATTATAACCCTGAAATTAATAACTTTCAGGATATATCTGTAGCTGGCCGACTAATGAGCAGGCGTATAATGGGAAAGGCTTCATTCGCTGAAATTCAGGATGAATCGGGCCGAATTCAGCTTTACTTGAATCGTGATGAAATTTGTCCTGACGAAGATAAAACTTTATATAATGATGTTTTTAAAAGACTACTCGATATTGGGGATATAGTTGGGGTTAAGGGCTTTGTTTTCAACACTCAGATGGGAGAAACCTCAATTCATGTTAAAGAACTTACTCTTTTAAGCAAGTCAATAAGACCCCTGCCGATAGTTAAGGAAAAAGACGGACAGACATTTGATGCATTTACTGATGCAGAAATGAGATACAGACAAAGATATGTTGACCTGATAGTTAATCCCCAGGTTCGTGAACATTTCAAAAACAGAACAAAGGTTATAAACACCATGAGGGAAATGTTCAACGAAAGAGGATATCTTGAAGTGGAAACTCCTATTCTTCAGCCTATTCCGGGTGGAGCTGCTGCCAGACCTTTTATCACTCATCATAATGCACTTGACATTCCTTTATATCTAAGGATAGCTAATGAGCTTTATCTTAAGAGATTAATAGTAGGAGGTTATGAAGGTGTCTATGAATTTTCAAAAGACTTCAGAAATGAAGGGATGGACAGGACTCATAATCCTGAATTTACGGTTATGGAGATTTATGTTGCTTATAAAGACTATAACTGGATGATGGACTTCACCGAAGAAATGATTGAAAAAGTAGCCTTGAAATTGCATGGCACTTCAAAAATTAAGGTAGGTGAAAACGAAATTGATTTCAAGAGGCCTTTTAAAAGGATTACGATGCTTGATTCAATAAAAGAACATACAGGCTTTGATATCAACGGAATGGATGAAAAGCAGCTCAGGGAAGTTTGCAAAAATCTTGATATTGAGGTTGATGAAAGTATGGGTAAAGGGAAGATCATTGACGAAATATTCGGAGAAAAATGTGAAGGTCATTATATCCAGCCAACTTTTATAACTGACTATCCGAAGGAGATGTCGCCACTATGCAAGAAGCACAGAAACAATCCTGATCTTACTGAAAGGTTTGAACTTATGGTCAATGGCAAGGAGCTTTGCAACGCATATTCAGAGTTGAATGATCCCATTGATCAGCTTGAACGCTTTCAGGAACAGTTAAAACTTTCGGAAAAGGGCGATAATGAAGCTATGTTCATTGATCTTGATTTTGTCAGGGCACTTGAATATGGTATGCCTCCTACTTCAGGTATGGGGATTGGAATTGACAGATTAGTAATGTTTATGACTAATCAGCAGTCGATTCAGGACGTATTGTTCTTTCCTCAGATGAAACCTGAGAAAGTTGTCAAAGTTGATGGTCCGGATAAGTTTATAAAAGCTGGAATTCCGGAAGAATGGGTTGATCCTTTAAATAAGCTTGGATATAAAACTATCGCTAAGCTTAAAGAGTTAGATAAACCGGGCAAGCTTCATCAGGAGCTATGCGGATATAACAAGAAAAACAAACTGGAAATCGCCAATCCTACTATAGAGCAGGTTACTGCATGGATTGAGAACTTATAAGTAGTTAGTCAGATTTTTGATTTGATAAATAAAAAATTAAAAATTTAGCATTAAATAAATGCATAATGCAATTATTCAACTACTTTTGAACACTTAAAATTAATTGGGCACTTTAATCATTTTTGAATAGGCTAATGCTTGTAAAAGTTTCAAATTTCATACTTAAAAAAAGAATACTTCTTATAATTATTCTTTCAATATTTACGGCATTCATGGGTTATTATGCCCTGAAAGTCGAGCTTTCATATGAGTACACTACTCTTTTATCAGATAATAATCAGGAAAAGATTGAATACGACAAATTCAAGCAGTTGTTTGGAGAAGACGGCAGTATATACGTGATAGGAGTCAAGAATCCCGACATGTTTAAGCTTGATCAATTCAACGAATGGTATGATTTAGGACTTGAAATAAGCAAGATAGATGGAGTAATGGGCATTATCAGCTCGACTACGGGAGTCAATTTATCTAAGAATCAGGAAACCCATCAGTTTGATATTACCCCGATTGTAAGTAAAAGGCCAACTTCTCAAGCAGAAGTAGACAGCATAAAAACCCTTTTCATGGGTCTGAAGTTTTACAAAGGGCTTCTCTATAATCCTGAAACTCAGACAACTTTGATGGCTATTACACTGGATAAAACCCAGATGAATAACAAGAAAAGGATTGATATTTGTAATGCAGTAACAGCTGCTGCTGAAAAATTCAGGATAAAAAACAATCTGGAAGTTCATTATTCAGGGATGCCTTACATTGCAACTATTACAATGTCGAAAGTTAAAAAAGAGCTTTTCCTTTTTGTAATAGGTAGTATTATAATCGCAGCTTTTATCATGTATCTGTTTTTCAGATCATTCAAGATAGTATTAAGTTCACTGTTAGTTGTTGGAGTAAGTATAGTATGGGTTCTGGGAACTCTTGCTCTGTTCGGATTTGAAATAACAATACTTAGTGGAGTAATTCCGTCCCTTGTGGTAATAATTGTGATTGAAAACTGTATATATATTCTGAACAAATATCATTGGGAATATCTGAAGCATGGTAATAAAAATCAAGCTTTGCTGAATTCGATTCAAAGAATAGGCTTTGCCTCATTGATGACAAATATGGCAACGGCACTTGGTTTTGGAGCTTTTATCATCATTCCGAATCAAATGCTAAGAGAGTTCGGTATAGTAACTTCAATAAACATAATGTTGCTATATATCCTTTCGATAATTATGCTGCCAATCATTTTCAGTTATCTGGCTCCTCCTTCACCCAAGCATGTAAAGCATCTTGAAAACAATTTCTTCAAATCGATAATTGAAAAAATAATTTATTTAATAACACACAAAAGACCAGCTATTTACATTACCTCTGTAGTGTTGATTATCATAGGAGTTTTGGGTGTAAGTAAAATGAAAACATCGGGTCGTTCCACAGATGATTTCAAAGAGAAGGATCCCATTGCAATTGACTTAAAGTTCTTTGAAGAAAACTTTGGAGGGGTAATGCCGTTTGAGATTTCGATAGATACAAAGAAAAAGAACGGAGTGTTGGCTCAATCTACTCTTACGAAAATAAATAAGCTTCAGGAAACGATAAATGAAAATCCGCAGTTTTCGAAGCCATTATCGATAGTAGAGTTGTTAAAATTTTCAAGGCAGGCATTTTATAATGGGGACTCATCGAAATATTCCTTACCGAGTTCGATGGAAAACAATTTCATATTAGGATATCTACCAAAAGATGCAAGTTCGGATAACAGCAGTCTTCTATACTCATATATAGACAGTACGATGCAGATTACGAGGGTTAGTTATCAGATGGCCGATGTCAGCACAATTGAGATGAACCATTTGTTGGAAAAGATACGACCGCAGGTTGACAGCATATTTGATCCTGAGAAATACGACGTTACGATAACAGGGAATAGCGTTGTTTTTGCAAAGGGGACAAATTTTTTAATCAAGCATTTGTTTGAAAGCGTACTTATAGCGGTAGTTCTCATTTCGTTGCTTATGGCATTGCTTTTCTCGTCGTTCAAGATGATATTAGTATCAATGATTCCGAATATCATTCCGTTGTTAATTACAGCGGCAATCATGGGATTTGCAGGAGTACCATTAAAACCTTCAACTCTCATTATTTTTAGCGTTGGCCTTGGAATTTCAATAGATAATGCGATACAATACCTATCGCGATACCGGCATGAGCTAAAGCATACAAACGGGAACATCAGGCAATCGGCCATCAGTGCACTTCACGAAGCGGGGTTCAGCATGATATATACAAGTATAGTTTTGGTATTAGGATTCAGTGTATTTATCTTTTCAAGTTTCGGGGGTACACAGGCGTTAGGAATACTGATCTCTGTAACGCTATTTATAGCGATGTTTTTCAATATTTTGGTTTTACCTTCACT
>CAYUEI010000240.1:0-4607 GCA_964443445.1 uncultured Prolixibacteraceae bacterium
AAGATTACAGGAGATGAGATATTTGCAGAAAATGGTTTTATATACAGAATTGACAGGGTTGCAGAACCTTTAAAAAATGCAAATGAGATATTACGTTCCAACGATGATAAGTATGACTACTCTATATTTCTGAATCTTGTAAATCAGTTTCCTAGTTTCTCATATAATCAGGATAAAACTTTTGATCAACCCGGTGCCCGAGAGGGAGCGAAAGTTGATTCATTGTTCGATTTAACATATTCTGACCTTGCATTTAATATTGGAAGTGAAAAAACAAAAGCGCCATCTTCAGGTTCAGGATTTCCGGGAAACGTAACAATTCGGTTTCAACATGGTTTGGTAGCTCCTACCAATGAAGCATTTGATGATTTTTTGAAACAATATGTTGAAGGGAGCAATCAATGGGGTAACCTTGATGCAATGCCTTTCAAAATTAAAAGAATAATAGCCAACACATATTTTTCAGAAAATCCAATTTATGAAACTGATGTAAACAAAGGATTCTTTAATGGAGAAGAAGATATAATGAGAATAGATCCGGCTACTATAGTCCATAAAGAATATGGCAGTAACTGTACATTCTTAGGAGTAAATAAAGCCATTATTCCAAGGGCATTTAAAAGTATAACCGGACCAATTTATCGTCAGAGGGGATATAAAATTTTAATGAATGCGATAGAGTACTCAGGATTGATTTCAGCACTTAAAAAAGAGGGGTCGGGGAATATGTTATTTGCAGTTCCTGATTACAGGCTTGAACTTGATTCTTCTCTTTTTTATAATTACCGTAAGGTTAATAATATTATCAGAGAAGGTTTTTCGGCAGAATTACTTGCACCTGCGCAAAAGACATATAATTTTTCCAAAAATGACATTAGATTACTACTTCTGAACCAGGTTGCTGTAGAGTCTCCTAATTATTTAGCAAAGAGAGAGTTTTTAAAAACACTTGCGGGGAATCATTTGATTTGGGATAACGAGAAAAAAACAGTTAGGGGAACTTCATCTTCAACAATTGGATATCAGGGGGCAGTTAATATTACACTTTATCCGCAGAAGATAAGTACGGATACTGATAATGGAGAAACATACAGTGTAGATGCCTTTTTCAGATTTGCTTCTGAAGAGGTATATCAAAAAATCAAATCCGGATTTCCGGGATTTTATAACCTTTTGAATAAAGCAGGATATGTTAAACCTAACGAATATAAGCTTACTATTATTTCCGACAGTAAGATTTACACAATTTTTGCTCCTTCTGACCAGGCTTTGATTGATATTCAGGCTGACACACTTACAGGCAAAAATCTTCAGGATTTCATAAAAATTCATTTTGTACAGGATGAAATGATTTTTACTGATGGTAAAAAAATGCCCGGTTATTATAAAACTATCTATGAAGTTAATTATGGAGGTGGTCGGAAACGAAGTGCAGAGATTTATATCGAGCCCGGCATTGATCAAATTATTATAAAAGGAAAGGACAATAATAATTATTTGACAATTAGTGAATCATCCTTATCAAACATGATTACTGCAAGAAATCTTAATAATGGAGCAGAAACAAATTTCCCTAATATAATGTCGACCGGTGTAATACACAAAATCGACAAAGCTTTAGTGCCTGATTTGTTGGATGTTAAATAGTTAGACCAAAAAGAAACATTTTCTTATGAAAAGAATAAATAGATACATCATTCTGGTTTTTGCTTTAGTCCTTATATGCTTATATGACGTTTCGGCTCAGACCCGTCAGGTTATTAGAGGAAGGGTTTCAGATAAAAACTCGAAAGAAACAATTATCGGAGCAACAGTTGCTGAAATTGATAAGGACAACCGAATTATTGGAGGAACTACTACCGATATAAACGGGGACTTTATTTATACCATGAAAGATTACACGACGAACATGCTTCGAATTAGTGTAATCGGATATCATGGTAAGGATGTAAAACCGGTTGCAAATAGTCCGATGAGTATTACACTAGAGTCGAGTGATATTGAAATTGATGCAGTTACTGTTACTGCAACCAGATCAACGGGATCAGGGTTGACAAATATTGAAGATCGTGATAAGGCCTCTTCATCTGTAAAGATTGACTTTATGGAAATGAAAGATGGTGGTGTTTCTTCTGCTGCCGATGCTTTGCAGGGTAAGATTTCAGGGCTTGATATTATCAGTGCATCAGGAGACCCGGGATCAGGTTCTCAGATTGTTATCAGGGGACTCAGCTCAATTGGTAATAACAAACCTTTGATTGTTATTGACGGTATTCCTCAGGACAGGGTTTCTCCGGATATTGACCTTAGTGCAGCAGACCAGGAAGATATAAGTAACCTTATAAATATTGCACTTCAGGATATTAAATCGATAGAAGTACTTAAAGACGCAGGGGCAACTGCGATTTATGGTTCTAAAGGAGCTGACGGTGTGTTGCTTATTGAAACCCGTAAAGGGAAAATGGGAGATGTACAGTTTGAATATCAATACAAACACAGTTTCAATTTCCAGCCTGATCCTATTCCGATGTTAAATGGAGATGAATACATCATGCTTCAGCTTGAAGAGTTACATAATGCACGAGGAGTTTTTGATCTTCCAAGGGAAATAGCTTATGACCCTGATTACGAACAGTTTTATAACTATTCACAAAACACCGACTGGCTTGGAGCAATTACTACTGTTGGCCAAACAATGGACCATTACTTTGCTTTAGCAGGAGGAGGAGATAAAACACGTTATTCTGCATCTGTAAGTTATGTTGACGAAGGCGGAACAACTATAAACACAAGATCAAAGAGGTTTTCTACACGTATTAACCTTGATTATATTCTTTCAAAGAAACTTATGTACACTGTTCTTTTCAGTTATACAACCAATGACATAGATAGAAATTACGCCTGGGATGTTGGATCTTACAATGAAAAGAATATTAGGAAGATGGCTTACATTAAAGCACCTAACATGAGTATTTGGGAATATGATTCTGAAGGTAATCCTACAGGTGAATATTTCACACCTATTAACAGTTACCAGGGAAACGGAACAGATTATTTTAATCCTGTTGCTGTTGGTGAACTGGGCAGAAGAAATACAAAACAATATGGTTTGGAAACAACTTTCAAACTGAGATATATGATTACCGACTGGCTTCAGTTCAGACAATCTCTTTCATTTCAGTATAACGGTGAAAAAAGCAATACTTTTCTTCCTTATAGTGCACTTGGTGTAGATTGGCTTAACTGGCAGGTAAATAAAATTGAGGAAGGAAATAATATCAGCTCTGCTATAAGAACTGAATCTCAATTTACAATTAATGCTCCTTTTGATGTTAAGATTCATGATTTGTCAGGAGCTATATCCTGGGTTACTTCTCAATCTAACTATGAATGGATGAACTTACAAACTAACTGTACTCCGTCTGTTGACATTCAGGATCCTTCTGTGAATGCGCAAATAAACTGGATTGGTTCGGGTTCCGGAGATAACAGAGATTTGGGTGCAGTTGCAAATATAAACTATAAACTTCTCGACCGTTATATGTTGCAGGTAAATGCAAGGGCAGATGCAAGTTCAGCATTTGGTATAAATAGTCGTTGGGGTTTATTCAAAGGAGTATCATTAGGATGGCGTTTTTCAAATGAACCATTTCTTGCAGAGATTGGCTGGCTTGGTGAAAGTAAGCTTCGTTTAAGCTGGGGTACTGCAGGTCGTCAACCCGATGATCCGTATGCAAGATATGCTCAATATCAGACTTCAGGATCAGGTAGTTATGTAGGTAATCCTACAATTTCACCATCAAGTATTCAGCTCGATAATCTGAAATGGGAAAACGTTGAATCCTGGGATGCCGGTATTAACATTAACTTGTTCGATGATCGGGTATATATTGAAGGTGATATTTATACTAAGAAAACTACTGACCTTTTATTTCAATGGTATAGTATTCCATATTCTTCAGGATTTAACCAGCTGAGATATTTCAATGGCGGTGAAATGACAAATGACGGATGGGAATTGATGGTAACCGGTAAAATAATAAGAAAAAAAGATTTTGTGTTGAGCGTCAATTTCAATACCTCTAACAACGTTAATGCTTTTACCAAGCTTCCTGAAAACTTTAATAACGAGAAGTCAACATCTATTTCTAACGGACAGTATCCTTTACGAATTGTTGAAGGTCAACCAATAGGTTCATTTTTTGGTTTCAAATATCTGGGAGTATGGTCAAAAGACGAAGATGTAGTAGCAAGGGATGCTAATGGTGAAATTCTAAGAGATGCTGAAGGTGAACCAATTCCATTGACTTATATGGGATCCTACACTTTTAAGGGTGGTGATGCAATTTATTTAGATAAAAATCATGATGGCAAGATTGACCTGAATGATGTTGATTATATTGGTGACTCTAATCCGGACTTTGTTGGTGGGTTCGGAGCATCTTTAAGTTATAAGGATTTTGATATCACTCTTAGTTTCCATTATAGAGTCGGGTTTGATATTATAAATAAGATTGCCATTGAAACTGAAGGGATGAGTGACAAAAACAACCAAAGTAAGGCTGTTCTTCGCAGATGGAGAGTACAGGGACAGGATGAACCAAACA
>CAYUEI010000241.1:0-4595 GCA_964443445.1 uncultured Prolixibacteraceae bacterium
CCATTCCAGAATACTGGCGTTTGCTGTTCACACGCAAGTCCTTCCGATGGTTTGAATTTGTCAATGACTGAATATGAAAACTTACCATTGCTTTCATATAGTTGAAGTACTATGCTCCCGGCTCCATAACCGGCAGTCATAAATATCTTTCCGTCAGGCATGCACAGTGGTGAAGGAGCAATTACATTTGTATTCCATTCAGGTGCTTTCCAAAGAAGTTTGCCTTTATCTTCTCCATCAGCTGAAACACCAATCGTACCCCCAATTGCACTGTATACATACATCTTCTTGTTTTTGAAAGTGTAAGGCATTACTGAAGAATGAGACATTTTCCACTTATCAGGATTTGGCAACTCCCATATCTTTTCTCCTGTACGACAATCTACTCCTATCATCAGGGCTTTACCCCCCGTAGCTATTACTGCTATTCCTTCATCTATCAAAGGACATTGTCCGGTATACCATAACGGAGTTTCACTTTCATATTCTTTTTCAATATCAATGCTCCAAAGTAAATTTCCTGTTTTACGGTCAAGACACATTGTATGACACCGGGGACCAATAGTTAAAATAAAATCATCTGTTACTGCCGGTATTGTCCTGCTCATACCATGATTACGCTTCACAGGAACTTTATACCATCGTTTCCATAATTCATCTCCCGTTTCCAGATCATAACAATGGAGAACATCTGACCTGTCTTCTTCATCATAATCAAGAAGATATACTTTACCTTTATATATTGAAGCACCTGCATGACCTTCCCCAAGTGTTTTAGACCAAAGTATTTCAGATTCAGTTTTATTGAAACCTGAAATCATCTTAATCTTTGGTTTGTATATGTTATCGAAATCAGCTCCTCTGAAACGAGGCCATGAATCCTGAAGTGTACTTTCTTTGTCTGAAAGGCGGGAAAAAAATTCTCCTATATTAATCTTTATTGTCTCAGCTATTCCTTTACCCCTGTTATCCATCCCGGGAACACTGGCTTCAAATTTTCCCGACGGATTATCAATGAAATACCATAACAGTGATCCGAAAAGTATCACAGCTACAATAACCGGGATGTATATAGCTGTTTTGGATTTCACCTATTCCTTGATATTGTAAACCATTAGAACTTCACCATGCCTTATATACAGTTTCCCATCATAAATTGAAGGATGCGCCCAATGTGGGCCATTGCCTTTTGTAATCTGAAAACTGCTTACTAATTCAAACTTTTCAGGATTAGGTTTTACTAAGCCCACAAATCCGGGTTGTTCAGTATAAATGTAAAGCATACCGTCTGCTTCGATTATACTGCCCTTGTTTTTATATGTCGTCTGATATTTATTCTCACCTGTCCTGAAATTTATACAGCACCAGTCACCCTTGCCATTATTAACCCAGTTTGAACCATATATATAATCTCCGACAAGTACAACCCCTCCATGATGATTATCCAACAGCTCATCCTTCCATAAGAAATCAGCTCCCGACAAATCATCTTTTAACTTGAACTCTACACTTGTATGATTATACCCCCCGGAAACAAATAAAATACCATCCTTGAAAAGAGGCGAAGTACAGTTGATTACTCCTCCCGCATTATCCCATTCTGAAGGGTCAGCATTCAAAAAATCAAATGTCCATACTATTTCTCCCGTTTCAGGATTGACTCCGTAAATATAAGTAGCTCCAACTCCAATAATCTGGCGCTTACCATTTTGCTCAATCAATATTGGCGAAACATAGGCAATATTATCTTTAAGCGAAGGTGATTTCCAGATTTCCTTTCCGGTATTGGCATCAAGTGCAACTATAGTTGTAAGATTGCCTCCTGTAGTGAAAATGGCTTTGTCATCTATCAATAATATCGATTCAGCTATTCCCCAGTTTCCGGCTGTTCCCTGATATTTTGAGAATGCATCTACAGTCCAGACAACTGAACCATCATTTATATTTATACAGGTTACCGTTCCTAATCCTGAAGATACATAAGCCTTACCATCTCTGATTGTAGGTGTCGATCTTGAATCAGGGAAACTTTGATTCCAGGAATCTCCTATTGGAGTCTTCCAAAGTTTTTTTCCCTGCATATCGATACATGAAAGATAATCAGTATTACCTATCATCCCTGTGATATATATTTTTCCATTGGAAACAACTGCAGAAGACCAGCCTTTTCCTATATCATTTATTTCAAGTACTAACTCCGGCCCCTTTTCAGGCCATTGTTTTAATAAACCTTTATCAGGGTAATGCCCGCTGCGTAAAGGTCCCCTGAATTGAGGTATCTGAGCATTAAGATTAAAAACTGCAATTAAAAGCAGTAAAACTGAAAATAACTTCATTCTATTTTATTTTATAAGCAATAAGTGCATTTCCATGTCTGATATATAAAATGCTATTGTTGATTACAGGGTGAGCCCAATGCTGAGCAGTACCCAATGTTATCTGGGCTTTCCCAAGAAGGTTAAATTTGTCAGGCGTTGCTTCTGCTAATGCAATTTCTCCCTTTTCACTGTACATGAAAAGCATATTATCTGCAGTTATAACGACCCCTTTGCCAATTTCTGTTGATACCCATTTTTCAGAACCTGTAGCCCCATCAAGACATCGCCATTCTCTTGCTTTATCACCTGAAGAATATAGATACCCGTTAAGATAAACAACCCCGCCCATTCTGCTGTCAAAATCTTTATTGAGCCACACTTTTTCAATTTCTTCTCCGTCAGGTGACACTTTTAAAGCTACTGTTCCCTGACCGTAACCACTGGTGCAATATAAAATTCCGTTTGAATATATAGGAGTATTTGCATGTACACTCCATTGGTTTGGCTGTTCATAGCTCCATAAAAGCTTACCGTTATTTATGTCAAATCCAACAATATGACTTGCCATCATCGTTACTAAAATCTTTTTTTCAGGAAGATTTACAACTGCCGGAGTACAATAAGCTGAAAGATCACCTGTCCCCGGATTAGCCCATATTATATTTCCGGTATTTTTATTTAAAGCAACTACATTGTTGGGTTTTCCACCAGGAGAACAGAATATTTTATCACCATCAATAACCAGAGTTTCAGTTACTCCCCATTTTATATTCTCTGTTCCTTCAGTCAACATTTCCTTTTTCCAATTCAATTTCCCGGATAAAGCTTCGAAGCTGTAAATTACTCCCAACCCGCTGTATATATACAAAGTATTTCCATCTATTACAGGCGTAGACCTTGTGCCCGGCCAGCTTTCAAAAAATTCGGGGCCGTATGGATAACGTTTTAATTCTTTACCTTCCATTGTTAAAATGAAGATATAGCCTGTCTGACCAATCATCGAAGAAACAAATATCTTATCGTGAGCAAAAACAGGTGATGAATGGCCTTCACCAAATCCTTCGAACGACCATAATATTTCAGGACCATCGGATGGCCATGTTCTTAGAAGTCCTTTGTCAGGATATATACCATTTGTACCACCTCTCCATTGTGTAAGCTGCTGCGCATTTACACTCAAAGAAAAAATTACACTGAGAATTAATAAAAGTCCCATTTTCATATAGCTATTTTTTTATGTGTTTCTATTTGTTGCTAAAGTAGTAAAACAATCTTTTTAATAAATTATTACATTTGATTTTTAACATCTATATAACACAAATGTTTCATTATTATTGGAATAGATAAAAGTGAGATAACCGGAGATATTAAAAAGTGTAATAGTTAATTTTGTTGATCGCAGTATGCATATCTACATTCTTAAAACTAACTGTATAATTACAATCGTTTTTAAGAGATATGGTAGTCATTACTGTCTTTGCTCCTGTTGAATCTTCCGTTGTCATCTCCATTACAAAACCCCCTACTGATAAAGTATTATGCTTTGACGACATTTTTGCCGCCCTGAAAATACCATAATCATTTGACAGAGTGCATTGATCAGTTATCCATACTTCACCAAATATTTTTTTAAACGTATATGTGTATCTCTTGCACACTAAGCCTGCTATAGTTTTCGTACCCTCTGCCGGAATTATTTCCAGCAATTTTTTCTCCTCATCAGTTGGATATTTGAACCCTCCTGCGTTATACATCTGATCCTCACCAAATATCTGTATGGCTACTTCGTCTTTCAAATCAAAAACTGTTTCTATATTGTTGTTTTTTGATTTGGCTATCATCTTAACATCAAAATCCTTGCCGTTTGATTGATAATAGCTTTTGTAATTTAGAGTCTGCATCAACTCATTCTTTTTTGAATAAAAATCTACTTTTAATTCGTTGTATTTATCAAAAGTGTATGTTTCATTCCATTTAACCCCGGGTGCAGTTATTTGTGCATATAATGATGAAATCATAAACCCGGGTAGTATTATTAAAAGTGCAATTAATTTTTTCATTGTATAAAGTATTAAAAATCAGTATTTATATTAATAAAAAACATTCATTTAGGTTATTGAATATTTACAAAGGAATTTACGAAAAACATATCAAATTCCAACGATTTAAAATCCAGGATATTTTAATATATACATCTTCCTGAATTCAGTTTATAATGGTTACCGGGTAATGATTTTACAGCTCCCTTAAATTCAAGATTCAATAGTATTGAACTTA
>CAYUEI010000242.1:0-1251 GCA_964443445.1 uncultured Prolixibacteraceae bacterium
CATTAAAAAGGAAACTGATGAACTTACAAATGAGCTACTGAAAAGACTGAAGGTTGCTGATTATGAAACAGAAAGAAAAAGCCTTGAAGATGATAAACCTTGCCCTTTATGCGGTTCTATGCACCACCCTTACGCCTCGGGAAATATTCCTGTACCTGATGAAATAAGAATTAGCTTAGAAGAATTGAAGCAGCTAATAAAGAAAATTGATTTTTTGGAAAACAAGAAAAATGATCTGGAAAAAACCGAAAGACAAACTAAAGAAAACCTTCTAAATGCAGAAAACAACCTTGCTTTGAAAATTCAAAATATCAGCAGTCTTGAATTGACATTAAATGAATTAAAGCTCGAAGTTGAGAATATTACAAAAACTGCTCAAACCAGTCTGACCACTTTTAATCAGTCGATAAAACAATATGGTTTGGAAATAAAAGAAACATCACTTGATGCTCTTGACGAAATTTATAAAAGACTTACATTACGAAGTATACAGTGGCAACAGAATATTGACAACCTGAATAAATTTAATCAGGAAATTGCTGATGGAAATCTCAAGTTTGAAATTCAAAAATTACAAATAGAAAAAAATGCAGAGGAAAAAAAATCGTTAGAGATAACATTCAATAACTTAACAACTGATATTAAACTTCTAAAATCTGAGCGTTTTGACTTATTTGGAAACAAAAATGCCGACAATGAAGAAAAGTCAGTCAACATTTCTTTAAAAAATGCAGAAGAAAAATTTACCGAAGCCCTGTTAAACCAACAATCTTACAGTAAAAACATAAAAGCCAATGAAGGCAGGGTAAAGGAACAAAAAGAATTATTTGCAAAAAAGGAGACAGACTTAAACGCATTAGAGAAAAACTTCAGGGAAAAACTCACCAAATATAATATTTCAACCGAGGAAGACTTCCTAAGAATCAGGATGACTGTCGATGAAAGGAACAAATTAACTTCATTGGCAGCTAATATCGATAACGAAAAAACGCAACTTGACACTCAGAAAAAAGACAGAGAAGAACGACTTCAAAGTCAGTTGGCAAAGAAAATTACAGATGAACCATTAGAAGCTCTAAAAATCCAATTTGCTGAAAACAGTAGAATATTTACTGAAATAAATGAAAAAAGAATTTCTCTTAAGGAGAAGTTAAATATCAATGAAGATGCAAAAATTCGCTTTCAGAAAGTGATTGCTAATGTTAACGCACAGAAACTGGAACTCAATCGGTGGACAAAACTAAGCAACCT
>CAYUEI010000242.1:1351-4588 GCA_964443445.1 uncultured Prolixibacteraceae bacterium
CTCTCGATGACGACACCCTTGAAACAACAATGTCAACACTTGCAAATCTGCATCAGGATGGCAAAATAATTGGAGTAATCTCGCATGTAGGAGCCCTACAAGAGAGAATAAACACAAGAATAATCGTTAAACCCGAACGGGAAGGCAGAAGCACAATATCAGGACCGGGATGCATGAAAATGTAACAGCCCTAAAAAAGGTGCATACAAATCTTTTTTCTCAATAATTTAATCCAAAAGCCCAAAGTGGAATAACATTTAGATACCCAAATTCAATATCATCTTTTACAACAAATGATTTACCATCTTGCTCAATTTGGGTTTGCTGCTTGTTTTTCCCACCTACTTCAAAGGTGTAATCATCAATAACAAAATCGGCCTTTAATGATGATATTATTTCATTTTTTAGTCGCATTTGATTGTAGAAGAACGTTTCTCGTATATTTCCAATATTCGATTTATCTCCAGCCAGATTAAAAATAATATTTGTATTATCAAGATACACTTTGTCAACCTTCCCTAAACCACGAATACCGCTTGTTTCATTGCGAAGTTGACCAATAAGTCCAGCCTTTTCCATATATGTAAAATAATCGTCAAGAGAGTTTCGACTAACGCCAATTATCTCTGATATTTTAGAAAAATTCGGTTTGAAAGGCACACTTTCAGCGATAATAGACAACAGTCGTTTCAATTTACGGCTTGTACCAACGTTAAGCTTGGCAAACTGCGGAATATCAACATCCAATGTTTGAATAATAGTCTGCCCTAAACGTATGTCCATTTGATTTTCAATGCCAAAAGGATAGTAACCCCGCTTTAGATAATCATTAAACAATGGTAACGGATGTTTAATCTCTTTAAGCTTTACATCATTATTGACTATTTGTTCAAGTGAATAAACATCAACATCATAATTATGAAATAATTTTAAATATTCCCTAAACGAAAGCCCATGTAATTTATAAATTATAGCACGACGGCTTAAATCTGCTGAACCCTTAAGTATGTCAAGCACAGAAGAACCTGTGAAAACAATTTTTAAGGAAGGATATGAATCGTAAATATTTTTCAACTCTCTTGACCAGTCCGGATATTTGTGTATTTCATCAATAAACAAATTTTCTCCTGCCGATTTGTAGAAGTCATCAGCCAAATCAACAAGTCTGTTTTCTGAAAAATACATGTCGTCTGCCGATACATATAATGACTTTTTACTATCTAAATATTCCTTTATATATTGCAAAATCATCGTAGTCTTTCCGACGCCACGAGCACCAATAATTCCAATCATTCTACTATTCCACGATACTTCTTTGTATAAGTAACGATTAAAGTCTGTTGTAGTATTTTGTAAAAGCGTTTCAAATTTCTGATATAGAGTTCTCATTGCTTTAATTTAATATTTCCACAAAGATAATAAATGCACAATAAAATGTGCAATTAATTGTGAAAATGATTATTTGAATGTGCAATATGTTCTATATAATTTGCACACAATGAAATTCAACAAATATCTGTTCTCAAAAGTATTAGGATAAAAAAATGAAGGCACATATATTGTAAATTTGTTTAAAGTTTTTCATTAGACGCAGTCAGTAATCAACCGGTATCAAAATTTAGAAAATATTATTCTTCCACATTTGCATCAAGATGGTACAAAAGAAATTAAGATGTCTAGTTATCATTCTAAGCCACAGAGTGACGACAGTATGGTAGCAATGATTATTACACCCCAAAAACTAATCAACAACTTGCCCTACATTACGTTATTTGTCAAACAACTTTTTGTAGTTGAGTATTTTTTATGTAATTTTGGAGTTGTAATCCAATTATGCATAAAATGATTCGTCGAATAATTGAAAATGAAATCATAAAATTCCTTAACTCGATACCCGTAATTTGTATTACAGGTCCTCGACAGTCGGGTAAAACAACTTTGGTTAAAAAGCTTTTCCCTAATTATCAATATTATAATCTTGAATTTCCAGAACATAGAGAATACGCTCAAAATGATCCTAAATCATTTTTATCTGAATTTGAAAAAGGAATTATTATTGACGAAGTTCAAAGAGTACCCGAAATTTTATCATCAATACAATACTTTGTTGATGAGAAAAAGATAAATGGGAAAATCATAATAACAGGTTCTCAGAATTTACTTTTAATGCAATCAGTCAGCCAATCACTGGCCGGAAGAGTTGCACTTTACACCTTGCTGCCATTCTCTATCAGTGAACTGGAAAACTCTGATTATGTATACACTACTTATGAAGAATATATTGTTAAAGGTTTATATCCACGCATCTACGATCAGAGTATAGATTACAGTAGCTGGATCAGGGATTATATTTCAACTTATATTGAAAGGGATGTACGACAGATAGTAGCAGTCAAAGACCTAACATTATTCCGAAATTTCCTGCAACTTTGCGCCGGTCATATCGGCCAAATAGTAAATTTCTCAACCTTTTCAAACAATCTGGGGGTTGATATAAAAACAATAAAATCATGGCTTTCTATCCTTGAAACAAACTATATAGTTTTTTTGCAGCAACCTTATTCAAAAAATGTTAATAAGAGACTTATCAAATCGCCACGACTTTTCTTTTATGATACAGGAATTGCTTGTAAATTGCTGGGCATAACAAATATTATCAATTATAACACTCATTACCTCAAAGGCGCTATATTCGAGTCATTTATTATTTCTGAAATACATAAATACTTTTTCAATCATAAAATTGATGGTCACATTTCATTTTTTCGCGATTCTAACGGTAATGAACTTGATGTTATAATTGAAATGCCTGGAATGAATATAATCATTGAAATAAAATCAGGAAAAACCATTAACCCTGACTTTTTTAAAAGTTTTAAATTTTGGGATAAGTTGCAGATTGAATTCCCCACAGAAAAATACATAATTTATGGAGGGGATCAATCTCAAACGCGACAGTTGGCCACTGTTTTAAGCTGGAACCAATTCTTAAAAATGTTCGACAGAGGATGAACACCGACATTACGGCAGGAGCAAATTACCAGAGGAACGGCAGTATTTTTTCTACTATACTTGCGTTTCGTAAAGACTGGAGGTTAGTTAAATACAAAAAACAAATAGGTTTAAATTGTTTTCTGATTTAAAAATTAAAAAACATTTCACATTGCGGGTTTATTGAATTTCAATAAACCCGAATGTAAAACGCCAAATAGTTAACTAAACCTAAATCTATAAAGT
>CAYUEI010000243.1:0-4570 GCA_964443445.1 uncultured Prolixibacteraceae bacterium
CTCCCTGATTCCAAAATGCTAACTCCAATTCATGATCACCGTCGAAATCACCAAAGGACATATCTTTATGAAGAGATGATCCACTCTTCTTGATATAATTTCTTTTCCACTGCTTCGAAGGATTATAATCAGGATAAGGATTCTCCCACCACCAAATTTGATTTGATTCATTACTGCCTACTGCAAAATCCATATCTCCATCTTTATCAATATCGGCAATAGCAGAACACTCCCCTGCCTGAATCTTCCTTTTCTCAATTATATACTTTTCCCATTTTTTACCACTTTCATGAATATACATAACAATAGAAGGTGCTTCAGTGCCTTCTGTAATTATAAATTCATCTTTGTTGTCTTTATTGAAATTATACACAATCAAATCGGATTGGACAGTACCTTTAAAAGGTAATTCCAAATCTCCGTATTCAGTACTTAACTTTGTCCATCTGTATTTTGTAGTAGTATTCTGTCCATGAGTAACTAATAGAACAGATACAAAAACAATTATAAGAATAATAAATTTCCTCATCCTTTTCAGTATAAATGATAATAACATCCAGAGTAAAGATAAAAAAAGCCAGCAAGCTGGCTTCAATTTTATTTATTTTTCTTTATTTATTCTCTTAATGTATTGCTCCAATGCCATCGTCATAGAAGGAGCCTCGGGATTCGGGGCTTGTATATCAAGCCTTAATCCAGCATCAGTAACTGCTTTTGCTGTTGACGAACCAAATGATGCTATTTTAATCTCATTCTGTTCAAAGTCAGGAAAATTCTGTAATAAAGATGTTATTCCCGAAGGACTGTAAAAAACAAGTATATCGTAATTTACATCCTTCAAATCAGAAAGGTCACTGCACACTGTTTTGTATAATATTGCCTTTGAATATTTTACGTTTGCTTCCTCAAGTAATTGAGGAATCTCTGCCGAATGAATGTGAGACAAAGGAACAAGGAATGTTTCATCCAGATGCTTCTTAATTATATCAACCAATTCAGAAAAATTCCCTTCTCCATAGAAAATTTTCCTTTTTCTGTAAACAATATATTTCTGTAAATAAAAAGCTGTTGCTTCTGAAATGCAGAAATATTTTAATGTTTCAGGAACAGTAATTCGCATTTCGATACAAATACGAAAGAAATGATCAATTGCAGTACGACTTGTAAATATAACTGCCGAATGGTCTAAAATATTCACCCTCGTCTGTCTGTATTCCTTTGCTGAAACACCTTCTACCTGCGTAAAAGAACGGAAATCAACTTTTACGTTATTCCTTTCAGCAAACTCATGATAGGGCGACTTAGCCGTTGTAGGCTCTGCTTGCGAAACAAGTATTCTCTTGATTTTCAAAACCCAATATTTTAAGGTTCTACATTTTTTACTCTCTCCACAAAATCCTCCACACATATACCAGAGGTAAAATTTCGAGGGTACAAAGGTATAAAATCAAATAATATATTGAAAAAACTTTTTGACCAATAACCCGAATTCCTCTGTAAAGGCCATGAAAAATGAAAAAAACAACTAAAATACCCCCTAAAATAAAAAATACCATTGCAATGTCAGTCTTAATAAAAAACAATGCTACAGCTATTGGAAACAATAATAATCCGGTAACTCTGTTACCTAATTTTAAATAAAAGATATATTCTCGTGTGTCAGATGATGTGTCGAAGATAAAACCGGTTAACCGATATGCTAAAAACTTTAATATAATCCAACCAAATATAGCCCCAAAACATATTCCGTATAAAACTATAGACGAATCATTATCTCCATAGAAATTGGCAATGTGATAAAGGTATAATCCTACGTTAAGGAAAAAAAATAAATCAAGCCGATTTGAAACTTCTAATAAGCTTCCTACTTTTTCCCTATATAATCTATTGGCTACTACTTTATTGAATATTGACTGAAATAGTTGCGATATATATTTTTCAGATGACAACACTATTGTTACAAGCAAAATAAATAGCAGAATAATCAGAATAATCGCCCAATTTTCAATAAATTGATTCTTGGGAATAAAATTAAAATTATAAAATCCCTCCTTTATTTTTTCAAAAAATAAGGGCTGAATTAATTTTTGAAATAATGTATCACTGAAAGTATATGTCAGAGTATCGGGATATACTTTTGTTATTAATGAATCAGCAGCATTTAAGGTATCAACAGTTGAATAAATGTATTGATTTCCGGGGGCAGAAAATGTATCAGTAACAGATAAGCCGTCCTGTGCAATATTAAATTCGCTTAAAAAACCCTTCACCTGAAGCACCGAAAATGATATCATTTCATCATTATCATTTAATGGTGCAAAGATAGTATTATTTTTACTTTTTGATTATTCTTATTTTTAAACCTTTTATGGAGATACATCTTGCCCCTATTCAGGGATATACCGATAATGCATACAGAAAAGCTCACTTCCTTTCTGCAGGAGGAGTCGATTACTATTACACTTCTTATTATTCTACAGACAATATAGGTAAAATATATCTGGGAAAGAAAATTTCTCAAACTCCCGAAGAATTATTCAGAATTACCATTCCTCAAATTTTACCAGCAAATCTAACTGAACTTAAAATACTCCTCCCATTTGTTACTGAAATGAATACCAGGGAAATAAATATAAATCTTGGATGCCCTTATCCAATGGCAATCAATAAAGGGAGGGGAGCATCTCTCATTAAAAATCACAATCTTGTTAATGACATTCTTAAATACATATTTGATAATTCTGACCTCGAAATTAGCATTAAAACAAGAGTCGGCATTAATGATAAAAATGAAATATTCAGTCTCCTTGAAAATATTGATATCTCAAAATTAAACCGCATAATAATTCACCCAAGAATTGCTACACAGCTTTATAAGGGAAATGTTTTTATTGATACCTTTATTAAATGTAAAGAATTATTTCCGGGTTTCAACCTCGTATACAATGGAGATATTTCATCAGTTGATGATATTTATATGATTAAATCACTAATACCTGATCATGACAAATGGATGATTGGAAGAGGCTTACTAAATAATCCCTTATTAGCGTTACAAATAAAATCACATGAAATAATTTCTCATTCAGAAATCCGTAACCAAATCTGCTTATTTGCCATTACTCTCATTGATGAAGTTGAAAACGATAGTAACGATTCCAATCATGCCTTAATTCGCATTAAGAATCAATTTGAATACCTTTCTGCCTCTTTCCTCAATCATAAAAAAATCAACAAGGCAATTTCAAAATCAAAATCATTGGATGAAATAAGAAAAATTGTAAATCACATATAAGAGTATATTATATACAAAGTCTTATTTATTTAATATTATCTGTTCCTCAACCAAAAATTAATATTCAGCCTATCCAATTACAATTTTTATATTTTTGTAAAATTTTTGTTCTTAAACTCTTATAATTCTTAAATAAATGGATATTCCTAGCAAGTACGATTCTTCCTCAATTGAAGATAAGTGGTACAAATACTGGATGGATAATAATTTATTCCATTCTGAACCTGACGATAGAGAACCCTATACTATTGTAATTCCTCCTCCAAATGTTACAGGAGTTTTACACATGGGTCACATGCTTAATAATACTATCCAGGATATTTTGGTTAGAAGAGCAAGAATGTCGGGTAAAAATGCTTGCTGGGTGCCCGGAACTGACCATGCTTCTATTGCTACTGAAGCTAAAGTTGTTGCCAAACTAAAATCTGAAGGAATAAATAAATCGGATCTTTCAAGAGAGGAATTCTTAAAACATGCATGGGACTGGACTCATAAGCATGGAGGTATTATACTTGAACAGTTAAAAAAACTAGGTGCCTCATGCGACTGGGAAAGAACAAGCTTCACCATGGATGATGAACGTTCAGAATCAGTAATTAAAGTCTTTGTCGACTTATATAACAAAGGTCTTGTTTATCGTGGTGTAAGAATGGTAAACTGGGACCCACAGGCAAAAACAGCTGTCTCAGATGAAGAAGTTATTTATAAAGAAGAAAATTCCAGGCTGTATTACGTTAGATATAAAATTGAAAACTCTGAAAACGACTGGGTAACTATTGCAACAACTCGCCCTGAAACTATTCTGGGTGACACAGCTGTTTGTGTAAACCCAAATGATAAGAGGTTTTCAAATCTCAAAGGTAAAAAGGTTCTTGTTCCTTTAGTTAACAGAAGCATACCTATTATTGAGGATGATTATGTTGATATGGAATTCGGTACAGGTTGCCTTAAAATCACTCCTGCCCATGATGTCAATGATTATGAAATAGGAATGAGACATAACCTTCAGACTATTGATACTTTTAATGATGATGGTACTTTAAGCGAAAATGCGCAAATACTTATAGGTGTTGACCGTTTTGAAGCCAGAAAACTTATTGTTCCAATGCTTGAAGAAGCCGGCAATATGGTGAAGGTTGAAGAGTACACAAATAAAATAGGCTACTCTGAAAGAACTAATGTTGTTATTGAACCTAAACTTTCAGCTCAATGGTTTATTGCTATGGAAAAGTTAGCTAAACCGGCTTTAAAGGCTGTTGAAGATGACGACATTGT
>CAYUEI010000244.1:0-4548 GCA_964443445.1 uncultured Prolixibacteraceae bacterium
TAAAAGAAGAACTACCAAAATATACACCAGAGGAGACAGCTAAAAAAGAAGAAGCCTTAAAACGTCCGGGAGTGAATGCCGAACCTCAGCCAATGGGAGGTGCTGCTTTATTTAAACAATATATTGATCAAAACACGATATATCCATCTGATATAGAAAAAAAGGAAAGGGTTACAGTTAGAGTAGATTTTACAATTTCTAAAACGGGTAATCCGATAAATATTAAAGTGGACAAAAGTCCATCTGAAGAATTTGCCAAAGAAGCAATAAAGATTATTGACTCCGGACCAAGGTGGTCACCAAAAATTAAAGATGGAATTCCTGTTGAAGCAGAAATGAGTGTTAGAATTACTTTTAGACCAAAAAAATAATTGGGGGATAATTATCTGTTTACTTATTTGATTTCTGACATTCTTCAAATCTTTTATTTACTTCTTTCCAGTTTACTACATTCCAGAAAGCATTTATGTATTCAGCTCTTCTGTTTTGATATTTTAGATAGTATGCATGTTCCCATACATCAATAGTTAAAAGAGGAAATCCTTTTTCAGTAGCTATATCCATTAACGGATTGTCCTGATTGGACGTTGTTGTTATTTTAAGCTTATTGTCTTTTTCAGATACAATGAGCCATGCCCATCCACTTCCAAATACTGAGGCTGAGGCTTTGTTAAACTCTTCTTTGAAATTGTTGAATGATCCGAAATACTCATCAATGGCTTTTGCTAAATCATTTGATATTGTTCCGGGTTCAGGTGAAAGATTGTTCCAGAAGATAACATGATTATAAAAGCCACCTCCCATGTTTCTAACAGCAGGAGTTGCTTTACTTACTCCTGAGAATATTTCTTTTAATTCTTTATTCTCAAGTTCGGTTCCTGCAATTGCTTTTAAGAAATTGTCAAAATATGCTTTGTGGTGTTTACTGTAATGAACTTCCATTGTCTGAGCATCGATATAAGGCTCAAGAGCATTATAAGCATAAGGTAATGCCGGGAATTCATGTTTTACTGCAGGCTTATCATTAGCCTCAGATTTATTTACTGTAACATTTGTCAATATTATTGTTGTCATGATTACTAAGATTTTAAAATTTATTGTTTTCATTGTCTTCTAAGTTTTATTTTTTGATTATAACAACTTGACTATGCAAAAGGTTGAGTTAACATAAGCATTAGAGAAAATCAGACTTATACAAAAGAAGCACCAATTGTTTTTTAAAACGAACTTAAAATAGGAATTGTGCTAAGTTGTAGACTTTCGATATTAGGAGCAAAATAAAGGCAGAATTCCACTTTTATTGTTGAAGGATGGAATTCTGCCTTTAAATATAAAATGGCTTATTATTGCTGAATTTTGACCAATAGATTAAGCTCTTTTAATTGTTCATCAGAAATCATTGATGGAGCGTCCATCATTACATCACGGCCGGTATTGTTTTTAGGGAAAGCAATAACATCACGGATAGAATCAAGTCCGGCAAACATGCTGACTAATCTGTCGAATCCGAAAGCTATACCTGCATGAGGAGGTGCTCCATATTTGAAAGCATTCATTAGAAAACCAAATTGATATTGAGCTTGTTCGGGAGTAAAACCTAAAAGACCAAACATCTTTGCCTGTAATTCACTATCGAATATACGTACAGATCCTCCGCCTATTTCAACTCCGTTAATTACCAGGTCGTACGCATTGGCTCTGACACTTCCCGGATTAGTATCGAGCAGAGCTATATCCTCAGGTTTTGGAGATGTAAAAGGATGATGCATTGCATGATATCTTCCTGTTTCTTCATTCCATTCAAGTAAGGGAAAATCAACAACCCAA
Source organism: uncultured Prolixibacteraceae bacterium (assembly GCA_964443445.1). Classification (GTDB taxonomy): domain Bacteria; phylum Bacteroidota; class Bacteroidia; order Bacteroidales; family Prolixibacteraceae; genus CAYMTR01. Next base: position 1,828 of record CAYUEI010000244.1, read on the forward strand.
AGAGGTTTATAGACTGTTTTATCTATGATGTTCATTTGTTTTGCCATCTCAAGTCTGAGGGCTCCCATTTGAATCCTTGTCTTATCCTTTTCTCCTGAAAGTATTAATATTAAATCCCCTGGTTTAGCATTACATGCCTCAGCCCATTTTTTCAGATCTTCTTCATTATAGAATTTGTCTACCGATGATTTTAATGTTCCATCAGAGCCATAGCGTAAATAAACTAATCCTTTAGCGCCAATCTGCTGTCTTTTCACATATTCAGTGAGAGTATCTAATTGTTTGCGTGTATAATCAGCGCATCCTTCAGCACAAATGGCTATTACTATTTCAGCAGAATTGAAAACCTGAAAATCTTTTCCTTTAGTAAGTTCAGTAATATCATTAAATGACATTTCAAAACGGATATCAGGCTTATCGCTTCCGTATTTTTCCATTGCCTCACTATACGGCATTCTTGGAAATTCTCCCGGATCGAAACTTTTTATTTCTTTAAAAAGATGGCGTGTCAGGCCTTCAAAAGTATTAAGAATATCATTTTGTTCAACAAAAGCCATCTCACAATCTATTTGAGTAAACTCAGGTTGACGGTCAGCCCTTAAGTCTTCATCTCTGAAGCACTTGACAATTTGATAGTATCTGTCGAATCCTGCAACCATAAGAAGCTGCTTAAGTTGTTGAGGTGATTGTGGCAGTGCATAAAACTCACCGGGATTCATTCTTGAAGGCACAACAAAGTCCCGTGCTCCTTCCGGTGTGGATTTAATCAACACAGGAGTTTCTGTTTCAATGAAATTCAGAGAATCAAGATAGTTCCTTACTTTGATAGCCATCTTGGAACGAAGAATAAGGTTGTCCCTAACTACATCACGACGTAAATCAAGATATCGGTATTTCATCCTTAACTCATCACCTCCGTCAGAATCATTCTGGATTGTGAAAGGTGGAATTTCTGAAGGACTTAATACTCTTATATTTGAAATTTCTATCTCAATATCTCCGGTAGCTATCTTGTTATTTTTACTTTCACGTTCACGGACAATACCTTCTACTTGTAGAACAAATTCACGACCGAGCGAATTAGCTGAAGCTTTAAGTTCATCAGACGCTTTATCATCGATTACGAGTTGTGTAATTCCGTATCTGTCACGAAGATCTATAAATGTCATAGCACCGAGTTTTCTTACTCTTTGTACCCATCCGGCTAATGTTGTTTTTTCGCCGTTATTTTCTATCCTCAGCTGACCGCAAGTGTGTGTTCTGTACATAATATGCTTGTTATATTTAAACGCCAAAAATAATAAGAAAACCGCAACCAATTATTTGATTGCGGTTAAATTATTAAACTTCTTTAAGTTTCCATCGACCTTTTTTGAAAAAATAATAAATCGAGAGGGTCATTACTGATTCTGCAAATACAATAGCAAGAAATACTCCATTTTGTTCCATCTTCATTATTGAAGAAAGAAACCAGGCAAGAGGTATTTCAATTAACCAGAAAGCAACAATATTAACAAAGAAAGGCGTTCTTGTGTCTCCTGCTCCATTGATAGTATTTACGAGAACCATCCCTAATCCGTATAATATAAGTCCGATACTTACAATTCTCAGACTATTACTTCCATAGCTGATTATGTTTTTATCAGCAGAAAGAAGACCTATAAATAATTCCGGCCAGGCAATGAGAAAAACTGAAATAATTCCCATCAGAATCATTATTGTTCTGGACGCAATTATAGCCGATTTTTCAGCTCTGTTAGTCAGTCCTGCACCTAAATTTTGTCCTACAAGAGTAGAAGCTGCGTTAGATATTCCTAAACCAGGCAATAATACAAACATTATTATCCTTAATGCAATAGTATATCCAGCAAGTACTTCACTACCAAATACTGCAACAATACTCATGAGTATAATCCAGCTTGACTGACTTATTATGTGCTGACTTACAGTCCCAAGCGAAAGATTAAGGATATGACCTATCATTTTAAAGTCTGGCATAAGGTTGATACCCATCAGCTTTATTTTACTCTTTCCATTGAGAAGGTAATAAAATTGCAGTATGACTGCCATCCCTCTGCCTATTGTTGTTGCTACAGCTGCTCCTTTTACTCCCATGGCAGGAACAGGCCCCCAGCCAAAAATAAAGAGTGGATCAAGGATAATGTTGATGACATTTGCAAATAGCAAAACTTTTAAAGCAATCACTGGATTACCTGAACTGCGGAATAATGAATTGTTGATGAAAAGCATCAAGATGACCAGATTGCTTCCAAACATTATTGTAGTATAGGAAGACATTTCATTTACAATTGTATCTGAAGCATTCAAGAGCCTCAGCATATCTTTTGAAAAGAGAATCCCGGGAACTGCAATAAAAATTGAAAGTATAATACCTGTTATTATTGCCTGATATGAAGATTTTGATGCTCTATCTTCATTTTTTTCTCCAATTCTGCGACTTACAATTGCTGAAGTAGCAACTGAAAGGCCTGCTGCGATTGCATATATTATTGTAACAATTGATTCTGTTAAACCTACAGTTGCAATAGCGTCTGCACCAAGTTTGCTTACAAAAAAGATATCTACGATAGCAAAAATTGATTCCATTAGCATTTCAAGAACCATAGGTACAGAAAGGAGAAAAACAGCTCGTTTTAGATTGCCCTGGGTATAATCATGCTCTTCTCCACGAAGAGCGTCTTTCATTTCAAGGAATATTTG
>CAYUEI010000245.1:0-4544 GCA_964443445.1 uncultured Prolixibacteraceae bacterium
CCCGACCTTTGTACACAATAACTGTTTTCCAGTATCCTGAACCTTGGATTATCCAAATTCCCGTTTTCAATAATAAATGCCGGTACCGCTGCTTTTATACCTTCAAATTGATTTAAAAACATTGCTGTCTTTTCCTGCATTTCATTTAGTGACTTTTCTTTCTCTTCTATAAGAGTATGATTAAGATAAATCTGCTCTTCATTGTACATTTGAATCCATTCACCCACTCCAAAAGTTGCATTTAGGTAAGCTCTAAGTAACGCCATCGCTATTGATGTTGAAAACTCTCCGGTCTTTAATTTGAATTCATCTTTCAAAATATCTGAAGGATAATCACTTGTTGATGCTGATGTCAGAAAAACCAGATAGTTGTCCTTCCCGAATTTTTTATCTAGAATGGTAAGCAACGACGATATGTCCTGATCAAGATTTAAATATGTATCATGCATTTCTACTGATCCCGGACTAAACCACTTATTTGCAAAATCAAGAGATGAAAATGTAATATTGAGTAAGTCAGGATATTCGTCTTCGCCAAGTGCATAATGATCTATAAGCTGAACGGCAAAATCTTTTATAAGCCTGTTGCCGTAAGGCGTAGCAGGCAATAACATGTATTGGGTTTCTAACTCTTTACTCAACTCCGGCAGGCTATATGGAAATGTCTTTTTCTTTTTGAAAAATCCCTTTTCAAGATTGTAATCATCTGCAAAACCAGATTTGTAACTACCTGATGGAAGCAATAAATCCCATTCTCTTTGTAAATATGTATCAGGCATTTTCATTGCATTAAACATTCGTACCCATTCAGGAAAGATGTTCATGTAATATGAAGAAGTTATCATGTTCCCGTTGCTGCTATCATACCAGAAAGCCCCGTCAGCCTTGTGCCCCGCACTGATAACTGCCGCATCAGGATTGAGTGCAACCGAAAATACTTTTGATTTAAAATTAGTATGCTCTTTCATAGCATCTCCCAAAGTAAAAACTTTCAAATTGTTGGCTGATGCATTCCCGTTTTTTGAATCGCTCCCCATCGTAAGATAGAAATCGTCTGTTGTACAATTCACTGTTTGTTGCTTAAGTTGCCTGTACCATTGATTTCCTATAATACCATGCTCTGAAGGGTAAGTGCCTGTATATATTGTTGCTATGGTCGTTGAGGTCTTAATGTTATGGATGTCAATCCTGGCAGTACGTGTTATTGCGCCATTTTCAACCAATCGCTTAAACCCTCCCTTCTGATATGTATTCCAATATTTGGTAATATATTCAGGACGAAGGTGATCTATTGTAATCCCGACAACAAGTTTGGGTTTATTTTCAAAAATGCTGTATTCCTGTTGGGCATATATATTGGTGAAAATTAATACGTTTGCCAGTAAAATTAAAAAAAGTCTTTTTGTCATTATCATTGTTTTAATTCTTCAAATGTATAAAAATGGATTGTTAAATAATTACATGATTTAATAACGGATATAAAAATATTTATAGTGTAGCACTTTACTTAAAATTAAAATCGAAATGAATACCTTATTTTTTTTAACGAGAAGAAGCCTGCTCTATCGCCCAATCTCCGGATATTAACTTATACCTTTAAATATCATGATTATATGAAACACTAGCGATCAAAATGAAATATTATTTACAAACTTTAATGTGCAGTTTAAATAGGAGGTTGGTTTTCTTGAAAATAAATAGAAATTGATTGATAAACTGGAAATTATTTATACTTTTGCGCCGCTTGATTCGCTGAATCCATGTAACCGATTTTTTACCGGTCGATTGCGCGAATAGGGCAGAGATAAAATAATAAGTATAAATTTAAAAATTAAAGGTAAAATTTATGTTGAACCAGTACGAAAGTGTCTTCATCGTAACACCTGTATTGTCAGATGCACAGTTCAGGGAAGTTGTGGGCAAATTCAACGGGATTATTACTGCCAATGGTGGTGAAATTCTCAATGATGAAGACTGGGGGCTCAAGAAATTGGCTTACCCAATCCAGAAAAAAACTACAGGTTTTTATCATCTTGTAGAATTCAAAGCAGATTCATCTTTTATTGAAAAGCTTGAAATCGAGTATCGTCGTGACGAACGTATTATTCGGTTCCTTACTTTCAAATTAGATAAACATGCTGTTGAATATAGCGCGAAACGTAAAACCAAAGTTAAAGCTAAAGCAGAGGAGAAATAAGTTATGGCATCAAATCAATCAGAAATCAGATACTTAACTCCACCGTCAGTTGAGATCAAAAAGAAAAAATACTGTCGTTTCAAAAAGAACGGTATTAAGTTCGTAGATTATAAAGATCCTGAATTCCTGAAGAAATTCCTTAACGAACAAGGTAAGATTTTACCACGTCGTATTACCGGTACTTCTTTAAAATATCAACGCAAAGTTTCTCAGGCTGTTAAACGTGCACGTCACATCGCATTACTGCCTTACGTAACTGACTTAATGAAATAAATAAGGGGATTTGAGATGGAAATAATTCTTAAACAAGATGTTCAGCGACTAGGTTCGAAAGATGACATCGTAACAGTTAAAGATGGTTACGGACGTAACTATCTCATTCCTCAGGGTTTTGCTATTGATGCAACTGCTTCTGCAAAGAAAGTATTAGCTGAAAATATTCGTCAGCGTGCTCATAAAGAAGCAAAGCTTAAGGAAGAAGCTATGAAATTGGCTGATAGACTTAAAGATATTAAAGTTACTATTGGCGCAAAAACAAGCACAACAGGTAAGATATTCGGTTCTGTAAACAATATTCAGCTTGCTGAAGCTATTGCAGCTCAAGGTATTGAAATCGACCGCAAACACATTACAATTCCTAAAGACGGAGTAAAAGAAGTTGGAAATCATTCAGCTAAAATTAAACTCCACCGCGAAGTTGTAATTGATTTTGAATTCTCTGTTGTTTCTGAGTAATTAATTTTTACCGAAATATTGAAAGACTGTCAGATTTGGCAGTCTTTTTTTGTTTATAGGGGTTTGAAAATGCCGGTTTCCATTTCAATAAATGCTTTTTCTGAACCAACCTTATTAATACCAACTAGCCACCAAAGTGCCACCAAAGTGCCACCAAAGAGCCTGTTTCTCCCATTATAATAGGAGAAACAGGCTCTTTGGTGGCACTCTGGTGGCTAGTTGGTGGTACTTTGCTTCGAATGAGATATCTATCTTAAAGTTTGATTTCAGTTGCTGAAATCGGTTTTTACTTTCCTGAAATCACCCTGAAATAAGTATACAATTGATTGTTTATTTTGCTGCTATAGTTTCAATTTCTATAAGCGCCCCCTTCGGTAGGTCTTTTACAGCAAATGCAGCCCGTGCCGGAGGGTTTACAGGATAATATTCAGCATAAACTTCGTTCATGGCAGCAAAATTGTTTATATCACTCAAAAGACATGTTGATTTTACTACATCTGAGAAACTGTAACCTGCTTCATCAAGAATGGCTGCTATATTCTTCATTACCTGTTCTGTTTGCTCTTTAATGCCACCTGCTACCATGATTCCGGTCTTCGGATCTAATGGTATCTGACCTGAAATATAAAGAGTGTTGTTGATTTCTATAGCCTGACTGTAAGGCCCGATTGCTGCAGGAGCATTTTCTGTTTTTATTACTCGTTTCATGTTATCACTGTTTTTCATTGAACTAAACATCAACAAAATTAAGAGGAATATTAGAATTTGTTTCATAAGGGTGAATTTTGATTTTCCAATTTATGCAGTATTGAAAAACACTTGCTATACAAATGATAGTATGATAAAGTTAAAGAATAAAAATAATTATTCCCTATGAATTTTTATTGAAGAATTTATGAAGATTAGAAATCAGGGAAGTCGGTATTCCTTTTTTCAACTTTAAGATCTTTCAACATGCTTGCATTTGCCGACAATGAGAAAGTGTAAAATTTGCTAGCACCTATTGGACAGAAATTGAACGACATAGTCCAACAATGGAGGTTACGGGTGACTGTCATTGAAGTATAAGTCAGCTTCATAGCCCTGAAATCAAAGTTGGTATTGAAAGTAGCTTTCCATTTTTCTGTGAAATCAATACTTCCGCCTAAGGCTATTGATTGAGAAACAATAGGTTTGCCGTTGGGATTTGAGTAATTGAAACTGTAGTTGAGGTTTACCCGCCAGGGCATTGAAATTTTTGAATAAGAAGAGTTTAAATCCTCTTCAGGAGGTTTTTGCTGTCCTCCTTCACTTTTACCGTCATAGCCTTTCTTTTCCTTGATTTTCTTTTCCAGATCACTGGAGCTGAAGGCAAAGCCGAATCCGGTGCTAATGTTTGTCATACGGCCAAGCTTTGAAATACCATTGGCAGTATTCCACATGTATTTGCTTGTTCTGTTGCCCTTTGCATCAAGAGCGTAGGGATCAAGAGTTCCGTTTATGTTGAGGACAGTCCCGGCAATCTTTGTACGTGCATTCAGGCTGATAGGGCTGAGGTTAAATGAGTCGGCGGCTATATTGTAGCTTCCGTTGAAGCTAAGGTTATCGAAGATTGGTATTTTCTTGTATTTTT
>CAYUEI010000246.1:0-4524 GCA_964443445.1 uncultured Prolixibacteraceae bacterium
ACTTAAGCTTTAAATATGCTTTCTCTGTAAAAACGTCAATAAACCTGCGATACCTATAGAAGTAATACTGAAATTTATCAAATGATATTCCTGATTGCTTTGCCAAATCATATTTTTCTTCACACTCTGCCTGTAATTGCAGGATATTTTCTGTTGAAATACTATTCCCTTTTAATTTTCTTAAGCCTTTTTCCAAACGTATATTCCTTCCCATTAAGAGACTAATCTGAAATTCAATGTTGCGATAGTAATTCTTGAAATACTTTATTTCAGGATCATAAACAAAACGATCTCTCTTTGAAAAGGTTGTATTTATTAGCTTGTTGCAGTTGTATATATTAAGCAGCTGTGCTTCAATTTCTTCATTCATTTCAAGTCCTAAGCTTTCAATTATTATCCTGCAGTGCTTGAAAAACTCTTTTCTGTTTACTTTTCTTGTTATAATGAAATGCAGAAGAGTATCATTTATATGATATTGACTTTGCATGTCGATGGCTGAAGTCGTTATCCTGATATCATTGCCAAATCCAAGTCTTGAATTGAATAGCCTTACTGCATTAAGGCCAAACTGAAATGGCTGACTGAATATATTAAGCTTTGCGTTTACTTTACTGTTGATATTTTGATTGTCTTTTAAAATAATAGCACCTTTATTTTTACAATATTCAAGGAGCTCATATATTATCATATTTCTGTCAAGCCTGTATTCAAATGCCAATGCCCCTTTTTTAAAGTTTTTTATCTGTTTTAGTGAAGGATACTTCGATGCATTGATAGGCAGGGTTGCCTTTTCACGCCCCCGGCCAAGAAGAACATCGGCAAAAAGGAGAAACCTGAAATGAAATGTAGAAAGAGTACTGAAATTATAAATCCTTACAGGATAAATCAAATTAGGAAATAACCTCGATAGCTTTTTCAAAAAGAAGAAATTGGAAAGCGAACCTGCAAGCTGGAATAAGCCCGGAGGATAAAACTGTGTTATTGAAGGTTGATATTTCCAGTTAATCTCATGGGGTAAGACAATAGCAATTTTGCATCCTGATTCAACTGCAGCATATGCAATAAGGGCATTTGTCAGATTTATATTGTGGAAACAAATATCTGCTTCTTGCTGACTATTTTCTTGATCACCCTTTATTGTCATTTATTTTTTTGTTAAAGTACATTAATATTTGAATAAAATGAAACTGTTTCATCATTTTAAACGTACAAAATAAAACCTTTTAACAATTGAACGTTTGTTGATTGGTTGAGCCAAGTTGTTGAAAAAAGGTAATCAGTAGTTTGTTTTTGAGGGGAAGCGGTGGTAGTCCACCGCTTTTATTTTTTCAACAAAAACGTTGTTGTACCAATATTGTAACCATCAGCAAAAACATCAATTGTATATGTTCCCGGAATTAACGGTTCATGGCCTGTATTATCCCAGTAAATGTTAACAGGCAATTCATTCCCTTCATAATTGATCTCACGACTTGCAGAGTAGGGAATTGTCAAATCTTCAAAATTAAATACTCCGCCTTCCTTGTTTACCAACAAAAGCTGGTCCGGCTTCATTATCCTGACGTATACATTTTTTAATCCTCTTGGTGTTGTGAGATTCTTGCTTAATGAAAAGCCAACCATTAGTTTCTGCGTCTTCGATGCCCTGTCCGAAACCTTATCCTTTGTTGTCAAACCTGTAACTTTTAAATCAAAAGCATCAAGTATCTGTGCTTTTTTTACCGTTTGAACCAACTCGTCTTTTTCTTTTACAAGTTGCTCATTTTTATTCTTTTCATCAGATATCTGCCTTTTTACCTCAATATTCTCAGCATATAATATCTTGTTTCTTTCATTTAGCGAATCTATCTGATTGTAAAGGTCTTTCATTATGCCTCTCAGCGTTGTTACTTTATTGCGGTATTGGGCTACCTCCTCGTAACTTGCCTGCTTAACCTGTTCTACCTGATTTAAAAGATTCTTGATTTCTGTCTGTGTCATTAATAGATTCTGATTCAGCTTATCATTGTTTGTTTTCACTGAATCATAATTGACAAGCATCTTGCTGAGCTCTGTTTTTATTGAATCTTTCTCGTTATTTATCTGAACAACAATTTCTTCATGCTCATCCTTTTCTTTCATATACATTACTACTAAAGCAGCAAGTATTAAGGTGAGGACTATCACTATTACATTCCTGAAATCAAATTTCTTCTTGTTTTGTGTGTTATATTGCTCAGACATAAGTATTAAATATTGTTATGCAAGTATACAAAAAATAGGATTATTTTATTCTTTATATTCTGTCCTTACCTGAAAAAACCTTCTTTAAATAATACTTTACAGGATTTTCATATTTAAGCTTTTTCCATGGCCTGCTGCTATGCGGGAAATGAGTAACCTTTATATCAGTCAGGATATAGTTCTTAAACCCTTTCTTTCGTGAATCCTTCGAAATCTTTACATCAAACCAATCCTTTTTTTCTGATAACGATTCAAGATCCAGCTCTTTTAACAATTTGAGAGTTATTAATGTACAGCAGAAACTTACTCTGTGTTGTGTTTCAACAATATTGCTTTCATTAGGTGTAATATGACTATACGGAAAGTTGATATTGCCTTCTGAATCAACTGTCAATGCTGCTACCATGCCGCATCCATCAAGCGATTTTGCCTTTTCAAGCAGCCTGCCTATTGTGTCCGGTTCAACAAATACATCCGATTCAACTATCAAAAGGTGAGAGTTAAGTTTTATTGCCCTTTCTCTTGCATTCTGCAATACAAAACGATAATTGGGAGAAGGTGTTCCTGTTATCTCTTCAAGGTTGATTAAAGTATAACCTTCATTTTGATTCTTTACAAGAATATTTTTAGTCTCCGGAGTACTGAAATCATTGTAAACCAGATAGGAGAAATCTCCCTTTGATTTACAAATCTTTGATATTGCCTTTTCAGCTGTCTCAATTGAATCTTTAACCGGTGTAATTATTAAAAGATTGTCCAAGAGAATTTATTGTTTATCTGCCTGTATACATATTTTCATAATACTTTTGGTAGTCACCTGAAGTAATATTTTCCATCCATTCCTTGTTTGAAAGATACCAGTCAATCGTCTTTTCTATTCCTTCTTCAAACTGAAGGGATGGCTCCCAGCCCAAATCCTTCTTTAATTTACTTGCATCTATGGCATACCTTAAATCATGACCTGCCCTGTCTGTTACATAAGTTATAAGCTTTTCTGATGTACCGGCCGGACGACCTTTTTTAATATCCATTATCTCACATATCTTCTTCACAATATCGATATTCTTCCACTCATTGTTTCCTCCGATGTTGTATGTTTCACCTTCAGTTCCCTGATGGAAAATAAGATCAATGGCTGAAGCATGGTCTTCTACAAACAACCAGTCACGTATGTTCAAACCCTTTCCATATACAGGCAAAGGTTTTGAATTTTCAATATTGTTGATGATTAATGGAATTAACTTCTCGGGAAATTGATTCGGGCCATAGTTGTTTGAACAGTTCGACAGCACTACCGGCAACTTATATGTATTGTGATAAGCTCTTACAAGATGATCAGAACTTGCCTTGGATGCTGAATACGGACTTTGAGGATCGTACGATGTTGTCTCTGTAAAAAACCCTTCATCCCCTAATGAACCATAAACCTCATCAGTTGAAATATGATAAAACCTATTGCCCTTGAAATCATCTTTCCAGCAGTTCCTTGCTGCATTAAGAAGATTGACAGTTCCTACAATGTTGGTCATTATGAATTCCATAGGATTTGTTATTGAACGGTCAACATGACTTTCAGCTGCAAGGTGTATTACCCCGTCGGGTTTCTCTTCATTGAAAAGTGCATTGATAAAATTGCTGTCGACTATATCTCCTTTTACAAACTTGTAGTTTTCTTTCGAGCTTATATCTTTCAGATTCTCAAGATTCCCGGCATAAGTGAGGGCATCAAGGTTTATTATCTGATAGTCTGGATAACGGTTTACAAAGCGGCGTACTACGTGTGATCCAATAAAACCTGCTCCCCCTGTGATGATTATTTTCTTCATAATGTTCTGATTATTTTTGGTGTTTAATAAGGTTAAACGATTATGGTTTTTGTTTTGTTATTTTTTCAGTTAATATTTCTGATTCTCTTTTCCCATTTCCAGGCCGAACGAAGTGTTTCCTCAAGTGTGCTCTGCGATTTCCATCCCAATACTTCATTTGCTTTTGACGTATCTGCATATATTTCAACTATATCTCCGGCTCTTCTTCCAACAATCTGATATTTCAATTCAACATTGTTTACTTGCTGAAATGCATTTACCAGTTCCAGTACACTCAAACCCTTACCGGTTCCCACGTTGAATATTTCATATTTCTCTGCATTTTTATTTTCAATCATCCTCCTGATTGCATGTACATGAGCTTTGGCAAGATCAACTACATGAATGTAATCGCGAACACACGTTCCGTCAGGTGTATTGTAATCATCGCCAAAGATGCTAAGCTTTTCTCTTAACCCTGCTGCTGTTTGTGTTA
>CAYUEI010000247.1:0-4476 GCA_964443445.1 uncultured Prolixibacteraceae bacterium
AAGTAAGATCAATTTCAATGGGTAATTATAGAATATTATATTTAGTCAATGATAATAAAATAATTATAATGGGTTTCTGGGACAATAGACAAGATCCGGAAAGACTTCTGACATTTTTAAAAGATAAACCCCAAAACAATATATAATGAAAGTCCCCTTTATATCCTTAATTTGATATTTAACTATTTTCTGATTACCATTGTTTGTGCATCTATCCTATAGCAAAGACTTTTTTGTTACTAATAAATATTAAATATTTATTTTCAGGCAACCCTTTTACTTGTTCAACCATCTTGACAGAAAAATGATATGAAGAAGTTTTTAATATCTCTCATTATAATTGTCTTATTTGGCTGCGATAAAGACGAAGATATAATTTCTGCAGAGAAGGCTCCCCTTTGGAGGCCTCATCCTGTTGCCTATATTGCTGAGAACAGTGTGCAACTTAAATGGACAGGCGGCTTTGTGTTGAATGCCAAAAATTTTCCGGGAGAGTATGTTGAACCTGACTATTTTGAGATTTATGTTTCAAAGGATAACTATACTGAATTCGTTAAACTTGTAAAGCTGAAGAATGATTATACCCATGAATACACAGTTACAGATCTTACTCCCGGTAAGCCGGTTTATTTCTATGTGGCTTCCATAAAAAAGGGTTATGAAAAGATGATAACGGATACAATCATGGCAATTCCTGACAAAGAAACTGAATTGGTTGTTCAATACAACAAAAATGAAGGAGGCTCCCTTGCCACAGTTTCAAGAGCTCATAACATCAATAAAATTGCATATGTAGATAAAAGTTATTATTGGCAGACTGGTGAAAATTGTTGTAACGATGTTTCTATTTTAATATCAAACACTGATGGTTCTGAAGAAGAATTGCTTGATATAAGGAGCTATGAGCCCGATTGGTCGCCCGACGATAAAAAGATAGCATTCCGAACGGAGAAGGGCGAAGTCAACACTGACAACGGCATGCCTTCGCAAATAGCTATTTACGATTGTGAATCGAAGGTAATTACCAAATTAACAAGTGGTTCTGCCAAAAATTACTCACCTGTATTTTCTGAAAATGGAGAACAGATATTGTACCAATCTTCAAAGGGCGTTTCTGATTACAATTCAACCAATTTATGGTTGATAGACCTTAAAACTTCAGAGCAAAGGCAACTTACGGATTTAAGTACTACTGGGTTATTAAGCTTCGGCAAAGCAAGCTGGATTAACAATGAAAGTTTCCTTTTTAATGCAAAGCAAAGTAATTATAAAAACAATATTTATAAGTCATCCATCAATTCTTCTGCTATTGAAAAAGTATTTGATTCAAAGTGGAACGATTACTGTCCGGCAATGTCGCCCGATGAAAAAAAGATCGTATTCTTTTCTGACAGATCAGGTAATATGGAAGTATGGCTTCATAGCCTTGAAACCGGCAAGTTCAGACAATTGACTGGCTTTTCAGATGAAGTATATATCGATGAATGGTGGAGCAGGATTGAATGGTTCGACAACCAGACTGTTGCATATGCAATGAGTAACAGGAAATATGTAATTCAAAAGGTAGAATAAAAGATAGGGTGAAATTGAAGTATTTAAAAAATTGTATCTTTGATTTATGATTATCAAAGATGAAATACTAAAACGTTCGAATGATTTTAAAGCTTTATGCCATTTGCACAATGTCAGGTACTTATACGCATTTGGTTCATCAACTACTGATAAATTCGATTCCGAGAAAAGCGATATTGATTTATTAGTTGAAATTGATAATTCTGACCCATTGGAAAGAGGAGAAAACCTGATTTCGCTTTGGGATACATTTGAAAAATTCTTTAATCGGAAAGTTGACTTATTAACTGATTCCTCAATAAAAAATCCATATTTAAGAAAAAGTATTGATGCAACAAAGATTCTGATTTATGACGGAAAAGGAGCTCAAATATTTATATGATATTCTTCATTCTATTGAATTGATTGAAGAGTTCACTATCTCTATTTCAAATTACGCTGATTATAACTCTGATATAAAAACCCAAAGTGCAGTTGAACGGCAATTAGGAATTATTGGCGAAGCTGTAAATAAATATGATATAATTAATCCTGAATCAAGCCTTGAGCATTCCAAAAAAATTGTCGGCTTCAGAAACAGGCTTATCCATGCATACGATGCTGTTGATTCTTCAATTATATGGGTAATTATTAAAAAATATCTTACTCCACTAAAAGATGAAATTCTTCAAAAGTTAGAGTAATTTTACTCTATCAACCTTTTAGTAATTGGTTTCCACTTGTTTATGAATGAAAAGAAAGACAATACCAAAAAGGAATATTTCAAAAGGATTAATAAAGTAATCAATTACATAGAGCAGAACCTTGACTCTGAACTGAATCTGAAAGATTTGTCGAAGAAAGCTTTATTTTCATCTTTTCATTTTCATAGAATCTTTACTGCCGTTGTTGGAGAAACACTAAATTCCTTTATCATCAGAAAAAGAATAGAAAGAATTGCATCTGTTTTAGCTGTTGGTTCTGATGAATCACTTATTGATTTAGCTTTAAAGTATGGATTCAGCAATGCCAGTTCTTTTTCACGTTCCTTCAGAAAGTTTTATGGAGTTAGTCCTACTGAATTCAAGGAGACGGGGAAGACAAATTTCAGCAAGATTGGTAAAGGGCAAATAACTTACGGGCAATATCTTAGTAGCATTAATAACATTTTAAAATGGATAAACATGAATGCTCAGATTGAAATAAAAGAATTGCCTGAAATCAACCTTGCAGGTATTATGCACATCGGTGAACCAGATAAAATCATCAGAACATACGAAAAGCTTTTTAAGTGGGCTACTTCTAATGAAATTTCAAAGTCATTTAATTTCAAAGCTCTTACTATTTATCATGACAATCCACGTATAACTGACCTGAAGAAACTTAGACAAAGTGCATGTGTAACTGTTGATGGAGAATATACACCTGAAGGTGAAATAGTAAAGATTGTTATTCAAAAAGGTAAATATGCCGTTGGACGCTTTGAGATAAAACCGGGATCTTTTCAAAAAGCATGGAATCGTATGTGTGTTTGGGTTATAGAAAATGGTCACAAATTCAGGGATGGCGATTATTTTGAAGTTTATAATAACGATTACCGAAATCATCCTGAACAAAAGTTCATAGTTGATATTTGCATTCCTGTTGATGCAGGGAAGGGCAAAAAGTCAGAAGATGAAATACATACCAAATCACTGAACGAATATAAAGAAGATTATAAGCAGCAGATTAAAATTGGTAATATTCAAAAAGCTTATAAGGGTATTCTGGATTTCATGAAGCAACTAAGAACTTATTTTATAAACACTTATCCTGCCGGTTATTTTATTGGTTCTGTTTATTCAGGCGATATGACTATTACTTATTTCCCCTTTACCCCGGAGGTTCTTAAAGAACAAAAGCTGAAAATAGCAATAGTCTTTAATCATCAGGAAATGAGATTTGAGATATGGTTAGCCGGACAAAATAAGTTGATCCAAAAAAAGTACTGGGAAATGTTCATGGATAGCGATTGGAATAAATATCATATTACTGATAATATCGATAAAAGCTTTTCAATCGTTGATAATATTCTGGTTGATAATCCTGATTTTGATGATAAAGATTCCCTTCGGGAAAAGATAGAAGCAGGAGCAATGGAATTTATTGATGAAATTAAAGAAGTTCTTAAATGAAGTCTAAAAAGAATATTTTATAAAAAGTTATCTTTATAATCATGAATCAATCACATCTGATCTTATCATTTCTATTTGCAATTTTTATTATAAGTTGCGATAATGGAGACGGCGACTACCCTGAATTAGTGAAGGTTGGTGATCATAAGGATATGATAATTGAATATTACGACACAACAATAACCGGAGGGTACCACGCTCCGGAATTATTTAATATTGATATTGACTTTGATGGAATTGAAGATATTCAATTTGAAAGTGATATTTGGGGTTCTCCTGCAATAGGACAAAAACGAAGATCAAAAATTAAGTCAATTAATAAAGATTTACAGCTTTTTGGATACCCGAAAACGGATACACTTTTTGTTTACAATCTGTTTGATACAATTAGTGGAGTTGAAAATGAAGTTATTATTTATCAAAGTATTATAAGTTCATATCATCGATACAATGAAAATGATTCAATTGCGAATATTTCTCCGGCTTTCAAATTGACACCCTTAGTCAGGGGAGATTATATCAATAAAAATGATGCTTTTAATGCAGATTCTATCATTTTAAACAATGAATCGCATAATTATCTTCCTTCTTATTATCAAATCAGCACAGATACAACGCTCATTAGGAATTATGCATTCCTAAATGACAGCTTTACATTTCCGTTAAATGAAATTAGGTATATTGGCTTTCGTGTTGAAAAGGATTCCAGATTAGGATGGATAAGGATTGGTGTTTTTGATAATTATAAAAT
>CAYUEI010000248.1:0-4446 GCA_964443445.1 uncultured Prolixibacteraceae bacterium
GCCGGCCTGTCTTCCCATGGAATGTTGGGAAGAGCTTTTCCAATTATTGTTTTGCTCATTGTTAAAAGTATATGAAATTTCTAATCTTTTTTTAGTTAGTTGCATCCATGCCGCTTTCAACACGCCTTTGCTCAAGATCTGCCTGAACTTTCTTCATGGTCTTTTCATCAAGCTTGTAAAAGAAAATCAATAGTACAAGGGCAGCAAGACCTGCTACGATAGGTATAACACTCATCATCGCTTTCAATCCTAATAAAGTGTTTGCATTCTGAGCAACATTTGCTACGAAGCCGGTGCTTGCAAGAATAAATGCAGCAATCATGCTTCCGAAAGCCCATCCCAATTTATTCGACATTATTGATGCCGAGAAAATCAAACCAGTAGCCCGACGACCTGTCTTCCATTCTGAATAGTCGGCTGTATCAGCATACATTACCCATAATAATGCTGAAATCGGACCTCCTGTTATCGAACCAAATATCTGGAATAAAAGAATTAGGAATACGTTTTCAGGCTTAAAGAATATAAATGAACCTGTGAAAACTATTGCTCCGATAAGAAGAATTATTGTTCCCATCCTGCGGCCAAAAGTCTTTGCCCACCAAGGTATTATTATAACACCAATCAATGAAAGTGTTTGTCCAACAGTGTTAAATATTGAAGCTAAAGTTTCAAATCCAAATGTTTCACCTGCATTGTATAATACAAGTTTTTCTTTCCCGAAAATCCCAAGTATAGGATTAGCAATATATTCTCTGAAGAAATTCAATATTGATGTCAGCCAGGGCACTGCCTGTTCACCAACGTAATATTTGAAGTAATGTGTTGTAACGTTGAGACGTATACAGTTAAAAAGGATAAAAAGGATTGTTACAGCAAAAAGCATCATCCATGGTACATTTGCTGTTAAGTCTTTCAGGTCTCGCCCAATATTGGTCTTTTCCTTGGCAATAGGTTTGATTCTTTCTTTTGTAGAAAGGAATGTTATCAGGAAAAACAAAACAGCTGCAACAGCATAAATAATCATCGTTGTCTGCCAGCCTGTCTGAGCTACTTCAATTTCATTTGCACCCTTTCCAAACATTTTTGCAAAAGGAAGTGCTGTAGCTGAAACTATTATTCCTGCAAGGTAAGCACCTACAAATTTGAAAGACGAAGCACTTGTCCTGTCAATAGGGTCATTGCTTATAACTCCAAGTAATGAAGTGTAAGGGATATTGACAGTTGAATATAAAAACATGAACATCATGAAAGTGATGTATGCATATACTATTTTGCCCGTTCCTCCGAAGCTTGGAACCGTGAAAGCAGCAACTGCCGCTATGGCAAGTGGAACTGCTCCAAAAAGTATGTAAGGCCTGAATTTCCCCCACCTGGTTTCTGTCCTGTCAGCCGTCATCCCTATTACAACATCAAAGAGAGCATCTGCTACCCTTGATACAAAAAACATGACTCCTGCAACAGCAGCTGTTAAGCCGAAAACGTCGGTGTAAAAATAAAGCAGATAAACCATTATGGTCTGCCAGAATAAGACGGATCCCAAGTCTCCGCAACCATATCCGGCCTTTTCCCAAAATGTTAGTTTCTTGATTGAGTTACTCATAAATTTAAGTTTCTAATTTTATTAATGCTGATTAATTACATACGAAATCCTGTTGAAGGAATCCCTTCAACTAGCAAATTAAATTTAAAAAATTGAAAAAAACTAACTATTTGTGTAAAACGTACGCAAGGCATTAATAATGCATATAATCAAAGATTTAATGCTACATCTTAAACCTAAAACTAAAGAAACCAAACAAATCAGATTTTTTTCAAAATCCCCTGTAATATCAACAAAATCCCTGCTCCAAAAAGAAGTCCGATAAATGAATATATTATTTCAGACCTGATATTTATTATATCGCTTATTATGAGATGTATAATTATGGCTGCTGCGAAAAGCAAAATGGCATATAGATATCCTGTTTTTTTTGACATAAATTTTTTTCTTTGATTAAAAATTAAAAATTTTTCAGAACAAATTCAATTACTAATCAAATGTATAGTTGTCATTTTTAAAAGAAAAAAAAATTGTTTGAAAGTCACATTTCTTTCAATGAATGTAAGGTTTTGACCAATGAACGGAAATTCTGAGCTTGTTTTTAAGAAAAAGGTTGTTTTATGAGGAACAGAGGCTAATTTTATCTATTCGGATGGTTTAAAGAGCAAATTTTTTATTATATTATAGTATTTCACTAAGCCTCCATGCCTGAATATGTCTGATTCCTTCTTTTGATGGCAAAGTATTTTCATCGAGCGAAACTACAATCTTCTCAAAATTATCATCAATTGCATCAAGCGCCGAATATTCCCTTTCAACTGTAATTTCGTCAACGAGCATATATGTACTTTGCAGATAAATAACCCTGTCTGCTTTTTTTGCAACAAAATCTACTTCTTTATTCCTTAAAGCCCCGGTATATACATCAAATCCTATCCGGCAAAGCTCAAGGTAAACCAAATTTTCGACAAGATAGCCAAATCCATATCCATATCCGGGATACAGAAAGTTCTTATAAGCTAAATCATTGATGTAAAATTTTGAATTGCCCGACAATATATCTTTTCCCTTAATATCCCATCTTTCGCACCGATGAATTAGAAAAGTATCTTCAATATATCCTATGTAAGTAGAAATAACATCAAAACTTGTTCTCCTGCCTAATCCTTTAAAGTATTTCACAATATTCGGAACAGAAACGAGGTTCGAAGCATTGTTTACCAAAAAAACAAAAATATCTTCAAGCAATTTAGGATCGCGAATGCTATGACGTTGAATAATATCGCGCAATAGTACAGAATCTTTTATTGCTGATATATAATTACGTTTAAATTCGGGAGTTTGTAACTTAAATAATTCGGGAAGCCCTCCGCTGTCCATATAATTCATATAGCTTTTACGGCCTCTTTCCTGACCTGTTATTCCAATATATTCAGAGTAACTAAATGGAAAAACCTCAAAGCTGACATATCTGCCAGATAATAAAGTAGCCAACTCACCGGAAAGCATTTTAGAGTTTGAACCACTGATAAACATTTCAATGTCTATAGTGTAATCCTGAGAGTATGAGTTGACAACTTTCTCCCATCCTTCAATAATCTGGATCTCATCAATAAAGATATATAGTTTACCCGAAGGGTTAAGCTCATTTTTATATGACTTTATCAGTTCATCAAGATCTTTATATGTTTTCAAAAAATCAAGGTCGGTGTATTCCATGTTGATAAAGAGTGTATTTTCCGGATTGACCCCTTTATCGATTAGTTGTTTGGCTACCTGTCTTAAAATGTAGCTCTTACCCGAACGTCTCTGTCCAACAAGTACCTTAATCAAACGGTTACCCAATGAACCTGTAATCATTTCCGTATATTCAGTACGGATATATCCCCAGTCAATAGAATTGGAATCCCATAAATTATATTTTCTTAGAACTGCAATATTTTCATCCATAGCTGAATATTTTGCATAAAAATACAAAAAAATAGTTTATAAATGAAAATATTGCAATAGTAAAAAGAAATCATAAATATTAAAAACCCCTATCCACTTACATTTCCTGAAAAAAACTTTCTTCAATTAAAAATTTAGAAATAACCGGTCATTAATTTTCATATTTATTTATCAAGCTTATCAAGATCCTTGTTTATCTTCTCAACCCTTTTCTGCATTTTTCCCTGCTCTTTTTCAAGTATCTTCTTTTCCCTTTCAAGCTCATCCTTCATTTCTTCATAAAGATTTTCTTTCGATGAATCACATTCTTCCCAATGATGAGATCCTTCTTCTCCCATTGAATTCAAGGCTGAGCTTACACCTGACAACGCAGAGTGGATTATTCCATTTACATCAATGTTTTCAAGAACACCTGATGCTATATCCAGTCCGGCAGAGGCTGCATCGATTGTAGCTTTAATAAATTCTTCGTCCAGACCGTCTTCCGACATATCACGATATATATCGTGAGCCATTTCCCTTTTAGCTTCTTCAATATCACGGGCTGCTTCTTCAAGATCCCTGTTTATCTCTTCATGATCAATTTCCCTCATTGCCTTATTTACTTCTTTTGAAGCTTCCCTGAGGGCTGCCGATACTTCAATCATAGCTTCACGGACGACCTCTGATACATCTGCATCATCGAAAGCTTCATTGATTTCCTCGATCATTTCTTCCGAAACTTCTTCATCATTTTCTGATAATGCCAGTTCAGTCACTTTTTGAAGCTCCTCCTTCTTTTCTTTGTCAATATTGGCTTTTTTGATATTTGTCTCCAAAACAGTCTTTATACTGTCCTTTTCAACTTCAGTCAGCTTCTTTCCCTGAACGAGTGTGTCCTTTGTGTTTATTGGTATGGTTTCGGGAATTTTCTTTTGACTCCCAAATGCAAATGATGCCAGCGTTATTCCAAT
>CAYUEI010000249.1:0-1077 GCA_964443445.1 uncultured Prolixibacteraceae bacterium
TAGAAGCTATAATATGATCTTGTTTTCTTGTTTTTAAATATGCACTGTCAATTATTGGATATATTCCTGCAGGAGTGGTTAAATCAAATTGGAAAGCAACAAAATCTTCTAAATTTTCAATACTTATAGGAATATGAATAGTATCACCTGGCGCAGCATGAATTGTATCCAAAACTAAATAATTTGGAACGTATGCTTTTCCTGAAAGATTAACTAAGAAGGGATTTTCATCAGGATCATTACTAAATATCTGCAAAATACCTGCCGCAATTCCCTTTGTTGATTTTGAAAATTTTAATGATAAATTTATGGAGCCTCCTGACTGAATTGTATCCGGTAAAATATTGTTGCTGCTAAAACAATTATTATTAAAAGTCAATGCTTCAACTATTAATTGCTCTTGTCCATAATTATATACAGTTAGTTGTTGATTACCTTCCCCGATTATTGACACATCTCCAAAGTTAATTTGATCATTGGCGTATATATCTGACGATGTAATTTGCATTGCCCCATTAAATGTGTCTGATAAAATATTCTCACTCCCGGAAGTAGCAATAATAACATTGGAAAGGTTAAGATTATAATAACCCGCATCACCAATTACATTAAAAGATAATTTAAGAATTTCATCATTATCTCCTGAGAAGTTTTGAGCGGTTAAGGAATATGCGATAACCCTCAAGGTATTATCATTTATCATATTTGCCTGAACTAAATGCCCTTGATGCCTGAATAAAACTAAAGATTCTTCAATGTATTCAATTGCATCAGGAATTTGTAAATCAAATTGGAACATGCTGAATGGTTCCATATTGTTGATTTTAAAATCCAAAGTCGCAGTTTTTCCTGATGCACTAATAATATTACCACAATGCAACTGGTTTATGGTGTAACCAATGGCTGACAAATCGACTTTTATGGATGGTTCATCAGGATCGTTTGAATTTACAAGCAATTGTTTGCTTAGAGTACCTTTTCTAATAGGTTTATAAGTAACGAAAATGGTTTTACTATCACCTGGTAGTATAGTAAATCCTACTGTGTCGGGGGAAGTAAATTGGGAGTCAGTGAAAG
>CAYUEI010000249.1:1087-4395 GCA_964443445.1 uncultured Prolixibacteraceae bacterium
AAAGCTAATTTAGTTACTATCAAGTTCTGATTTCCGGTATTGGAAATATTTAAGCTCAAAATGGAGGTTTGCATTAATGCTACTCTGCCGTAATTAATTGAATTAGATGACACTGAAATTTCCGGACATAATACTTTAATCGAGCCTTCAAAAGCTGATGTTAAAATGTTTTGAGAACTGATGTTACCTAGTAAAGTATTTTTCAGCTCTAGAATATAATCTCCCGGAATTGTATTTGATTTAAGTGAAAAGGAAATCAATGTTCCTGAATTACCGATAAAAGGGGTATTGTTAATTGAATAGGCAATTATCCTTAATGAACTTCCTAACATACTTACATTCAAATTATGACCAGAGCTCCTTACATCAATTAAAGCTGCAGATCCTTCAACATACGTAAACCCTGCTGGTAGGCTAATATCAGTTTGAAAAGCAGTAAATTCATCACTGTTTTCAATACCAATATTTATAATGCAAA
The DNA here is from genome assembly GCA_964443445.1 of uncultured Prolixibacteraceae bacterium. GTDB lineage: Bacteria > Bacteroidota > Bacteroidia > Bacteroidales > Prolixibacteraceae > CAYMTR01. Next base: position 1,566 of record CAYUEI010000249.1, read on the forward strand.
TTTCCCCTGAAGAAACTTCAACTGAACCAATTTTTACATTATTGTTACAAAACAAAAGATTTGGGAACAGAAATAATAAGAATATTAACAATACATGCCCTGATATATATTTTGTTCTTTTATTCATTTTTATCCTTTTTTATTCAGATAACATCTGAGTTAAATCAAAACTTTTGTCCTTAACAATTCGTACTAAATAATTCTGAGATCTATTTACCCATCATTTTGGCCTTACCGCATACTACACGGCTACTTCCCCTTTGGATTTCAAGAATGTAAAAATAAATTCCTTGTCGGCCTGTGCCATTCCATTCAACCTCATACTCACCAGGTTTAACGTTTGTAATTACCTTACGGAATAACTCAAATCCTTGAATATTAAAAACTCTTATAATAGCTTCATCTACAGGTTCATTAATAACAAATGGAATATTTGTTAAATTAGTATATGGATTAGGATAATTGTGTCCCAAAACTGCTACCCCTTCTTTTAAATTATCGGCCAGGTTCCATACAGATGTAGTCTCATTTATTTCAACTGTTACCTGATTGCCTCCTTTATCTGCCAATATCATATCAACAATTCCACTTCCTTTTTTAAGTTTGATAAGAGGAATTCTGTCTCCTGCTTTTATCATCTTGCCTGACATACTGTAGAAGAAAATCATCAGCGAATTTTCGTTTACTGCATGACCTTGTTCAAAATTCTTAAGGGCACTTAGTATTTCCAATTCATTTATGTTTGATATACCTTTAATTTCAAACTGAAGACCTGAAAGATTCAAAGGAGAATTGGCAAACAAAGTATCACCCTGAACATACAATTCAACTGTTTGATCTCCCTGTACAAAACCAGATTTATCAACATCATTTAAAATAATATTAACTGCTCCTACGATATCAAGTACATTTATTGCAACATCACTGTTTACATCTGCTGCTTCAAAAATGAAAGGCTGAGGATTGTTATTAAGCATATATGCAACGATTGACGTCACATCCAATACATTAACGGCAAGATCTCCATTAGCATCACCTTTACTTGCTGTAAATGGCGTAGCAGAAACAACCCTTGAAGAATCCGTTTCTGATAAGTTAGTACGCAAGATTTTATAATAGTAAAAATACTTTTTGTTAGGAATAACAGAAAAATCGGTATAAAGGGTATCGGTTATCAGCATGTTGTTAATGAGAACTGGTTGTGTCAGCAAAGAATCGTTGATGTGCTCCATACGGTACATATTGAACCCCAAACCATCTTCCAAATCATTATTGTTCCATTCCAGTTTTACTTTTCCCAATCCGGCACTGGCCATAAATTCTGTTGATGCAGAACTGGCAGCATTGATAAGGAATTCAAAGCGCATATCTTCAGTGGGAATTTCCCATCCTTCCAAATCTTTGGCTCCAACAACCCGAATTCTATTGATGCCATCCCCTGAAGTCAGCTTAATTGTTTTGTAAACGGTATAGATTAGGCCATCTTCAGACCAGACACCATCTTCGTTTACTGTGTTGGATGAAAACGGATAGCGTACGCCAAATGCTACATTGGGTGTAACGGTTTTATCCATAGGACGGTTGAAATAAACATCAAAACGTTGTTTGCCAATGCCAACGGGTTCTACTTTTTCATCCTGTGCATCTTTGCCGTTAACAAGCACTTTCCAGACAATTGCATGAGCAGAGTCTGATGGAACAGAAAAAAAAGGTTGATACCTTATTTGAGGTAAACTTGAATTGTTCTCAAAATCATAGATTATGGATTTTATTTTAATGGGATCAGTTGTTCCCCAATATTGCCCTGGTACGTTTAATACATTAACATCGCCATAAGCATTTAAAAAGTACACATGATTAAAAGTTTTTGACAGCAGATTATTAGAAATAAGATTTATTTGAAAATTTGCCTGACAGGTAAAGAAATTACTATAATAATCCATTTTTAAGAATGAATTTTTATAATCCTTTATTCTTATGAAGTTGTTAAATTTTAAAGAGGAGTTTCTATATTCTTGTAAAACTACTCCATTATTGGCATTATTATATACGTTATCAATTGTGTTTCTATGAAATACCAAAGAATTATGACCATATGCAAATAAGGCATTGAAATAACAGTTTCGAATTATTGAATTTAAAATGGTTAAGTCACAACATAAGAACAATCCATAACCATTCGAAAAGGTTGTTTGAGTTGAATTAATTTCTTCAAAAGAACAATTGTCAATGATCATTTTTCCTAAACCCAATGTGCCTAGTGAACCGTTAATATTATGAAATTTAACATATTTAAATTCTGCATTTCCACTCCCTGTAATTGATTTTGGGCCGGATATATCAATAATACTGTCTTTGGTTCCAATAGCAGTTATTAAACCTCTATTGTCTATTGTGTTATTTACTATTAATTTAGTTCCGGGTTTGATAATCAAAGTACCAACAATCCTGAAGGAATTATTAACGATCCATATTTTATCAGAAGAGAGGATTAATGTTGAATCCATAACCCCACTTAGTTCCTCACCATTTTCAACTGTTAATACAACCTTTTGACTTAGTGTATCAATCGCTCCCTTATACCAGCTTAATAAATTGAAAGTAATGTCCCTGTCGTGAACAACATTTGAACTGATTTCAATCATCATTGGATCATTTTCACTTGTACGGGTTGCGTAGGGACTGATACTTCCAATGTAGGATTGATCTTTGATGATGTTGCAAGTAGTGGAATCTTCAAATTCTGCCAATTGTATTTTCCAATATACACTATCTACTTGTCCACCTGTATTTCTAGCTCTGAACCAAAGTTTGATGGTTTCACCCGAAT
>CAYUEI010000250.1:0-4390 GCA_964443445.1 uncultured Prolixibacteraceae bacterium
GTTTCACCAAAATCGTCGAGAGCAACAGACAGCTCTTTTATGATCTCAGGGCTGAAAGGTGAATTCTTGAAAACATGAACTACATAGGGATATTCTTTTTTAACCTGGTCGATGTCTTTGAATACCTGTTCCATTATATCTTCAAGATCGTTTCGCTTCATGAAGCTTAGTATGGCGTCTGAAGTAATGTACCAGGTTTTGGGAACTTTTATGTCTGCAAAGAATGGAAACTTATCTGAAAGTTTCCATAGGATGTGGCTTGATAAAAATAAGCCTGAGCTTTTTCCTCCAAGCTTTCCATAGCTTCCTACAGGAGAAATGATTCTTTTAAGTAATTTATGAAAATCACTTACCTCAAGGAATTTTTTTGCAATTGAAATAAAATCCAGCTGATCTAAAAGTAATCTTCTAATAAGGGAAATTTTGACGCTTTTTTCACGGGCAGTTGATATTTCAAGTCCTTGCGATGAAAGATGATAAAACCTTTCAATAGCGCTGCTTATCTCTGATAAGGAAGAGCCGTTGTTCTCGAGGACATTAACCAGGAAGCCTGATCTGTCTTCCTTTATCCAGCGGTGAATATTATCAACAAGCTCATTCTCATCAAGGTGTTTACCTGCAAGTTCAAAAATGCGGTAGCTTGTTGTAATCAAATCATTGGTAGCAGTTTCATGGTAGGGACGGTTATTCCCTTCTTTCAATAATTCAATTTTATCCTTGTACTCAGGACTGAAAAACTCAAAAAGATTTTCGGCTTCTTTAATACCATTCCAGCACATGAAGTTGATCATTTTCCTGGATATACGGACAAGAAGTTTAGGGTTAGTCCCTTTAAGCATTTTGAAAATAGTGTACCATTCAGGTTTTTGATCCTTTAGAACTGATCCTCCTTCTTCAAATACAGACTTCAGCCTTTTATGTAAAATAAAAGACGATATCTGCATTCCAATGGTATTAATAAGTTTTTGTTCCTCTTTTAGGAAAGGGCCTAAATGTTCAATAGGTCTTTTTTCGTTGTAATAAACATTTATTGAACCAAGTAATTCTTCTTGTACTAATATTTCGGACTTAAGAGACCATTTTGTTTTTTTGAAATCTTCAGATTCGTAAACTGAATCACGAAAAACAATCTGCACTTTGCATATATCAGGATATTGCCAACCCTGAGGAAGTATTTTTATTACTTCTTTAAATATCTCATCAATACTAAGCTCCCGGTTATTAAGCAACTCCTGAACTTCATAGAGACAGCTTAATTCTTTAGCGCGCTCCTTCAGTTCAAATGCAATATTTGCAGATTGTTTTTTGGTCATCTTTTATATCAGAATACTAAGTTATTTAAACCCAACCTCTATCGTGGCATGCCTGAGCAACCCGGTTAACCGAAATTACATAAGCAGCATCTCTCATGCTCATCTTATTGGATTTCGCGAAATCGCTCACAGAATGATATGCTGAGGTCATTTTGTTGTCCAGCTTACTTATAACTTCATCTTTTTCCCAGAAGTAATTCATATTGCATTGTACCTGTTCAAAATAACTGCATACTACTCCCCCTGCATTTGCAAGGAAATCTGGTATTACATGAATATTGGTCTTTTTGATTATTTCATCAGCATCTCTAGCTGTAGGCCCATTTGCTCCTTCTGCAAGTAATTTAACACTTTTATTGATTTTATGTACATTGTCTGTACGTAGCTGATTCTCAAGTGCTGCCGGCACCAGAATGTCCACCTCTTGTTCTAACCACGCTTCTCCGGGAAGAATTTCGTAGCCTAAGTCTCTTGCTTTGCCCTTGTCAATACCCCCAAATGAATCTGTTATCGAAGAAAGGACTTTTAAATCTACACCATCTTTTTTCCTGAATGAATAACTGGTTTTGTCATTTTGATCCCAGGAAGCAACACAAATAACTTTACCTCCCATTTGAGTATAAAGATCAATCGCATAACGTGCTACATTGCCGAATCCCTGAACACTTGCGACAGTGCTCTCTGGCTTAATATTAAGCTCTTTTAAGGCTTCTCTGACAGTAATCATTACTCCATATCCGGTAGCTTCAGTACGACCTTTTGAGCCTCCCATGCCTACGGGTTTTCCTGTTATAAAGCCCGGGAATTTTTCTCCGCGAATTGTTTCATATTCATCAAGCATCCATAACATGTGCTGAGGATTTGTCATTACATCAGGTGCAGGAACGTCAGAATTTGGGCCTACATTTTTTACAATTTGCCTTATCCATCCTCTGCATATTTGCTCTTGTTCTAACTTACTTAGATGATGTGGATCGCAGATAACTCCACCTTTACCTCCTCCAAGTGGGATGTCGGCAACAGAAGTCTTCCATGTCATCCACATTGACAAAGCTTTAACAGTATCTATCGTTTCCATTGGGTGAAAACGAATACCACCTTTTGCAGGACCTCTTGCGTCATTGTGTTGAACCCTGAAGCCCTTGAATACTTTTGTCGATCCGTCGTCCATCTTAACAGGAATCAGGAAATGAAATTCCCTTAACGGATTTCTTAATAACTCTCTTGTAGCTTCATTCAAATCTAGTAAATCGGCTGCATGATCAAATTGTTTCTGTGCATTTTCAAATGGATTGTAATTCTTATCATTCATGACTGAATATTTAAGTTAATGAATAGATTAATCCCATATTACGGGATTTATAATGCTTTCAAAATACAAATTATTCTTTGAAAAAACCTCTTTATTATGTAAGTTTTTGAGATTATTGCTATTTTCTAATGATTTTAGTTCGAAAGGTTTTCCCTTTTCCTGAGCTTAACTCTAAAATATAAATACCTCTTTCATTAATATTAGGAAAGATTTTGAAATTATTGCCAGACAGTTGTTCATTGTATTTTAATTTCCCCGTTAAATCATAGACATTAAGCTTGTAATCGGATTTTTCACTTAAGCTAATTGAAATATTATCAGTAAAAGGGTTAGGAGAACATTTCACAGTCGACTTCGTTAATTCATCCGAAGATGTATTATCAGACTTTAGGCGTGAATAAAAATAGCTTGCTTCATTTTTCTTAACTAATTGACCGGCTATAGTATCAATTTCAAATGAGATAAAACTTTTCAAAACACTTTTGGTGAAGTATTTTTGGTCAATGAAACTATTTCTTTCGTAATAATATTCCGGTCCTTCAAGTGATGGTAATATAAGTCCGGTCGTATCTATTGAGTTATCATGCTTAAATTCATATTTAAAATAAGCCTTCAGTTCTCCGGCTTTTTTATCAAACCTGGATTCTAATTGACCTGATAATGAATTGTTAACATATTGGTATTCAATTTTATATTCCAAGGAATTGTTTATAGAATCTGTACCGCTGAAGCAGTCTATTATATTAGCGAGCCCGGCTTCATTATAGTATATAATTTCTTTATACCAGGCTTCCATCAACCCTCTGCTTTTTCGGTAATTAATCATACTTTTCATACGACCATTATTATCATATTCATGATAAAAAGCCATCTCTCTTTCCCAAATACCATTTGAATAGGGAGCAGAAAGAAATTCATTACCAATAGTTCTCCCTTGAGAATCATATGTAAACAACAATCGAGTTCTAAGTTCCATTATTCCCATTGAATTATTGTTTCTGAAAACATCTATTTGTTTTAAACTGCCATTATTATCAAAGTATGAAATTTCATATCCTGAAATATTCCAACTATTAGTTGTATTGTCCCATCTGTAAAGGCTCAATGCAGAAGAATCAGCTGAATAGGTCAAAAAATTAAATGTATATGGAATTAATTCATTTTCATCCAGAGCCCAGTATATTTCTGTAGTCATCCTGCCTTCAGAATCGTATATCTTTTCCGATTGTTCATAGACTGTTAATTTGTTTTCTTCGTTTAATGCACTTAATTTGAATAGTACATTATTGCCATTATAATATTCAAATTCCACTAATTCTGATAATTGAATATCTTGATTTTGTTGTTTTTCATAATAATAAAATTTTGTTGTATTTCCCGATTCATCATAGTTGAAAACCTCTTTAGTCCCATCTGTATATATTATACTATCGAGTTTAAATGGGTTTCCCGCTAATTTATTTTCACTAATATTTAGACTTTTATAGAAAGAATTAACATTCAGCTTAGAGAAATTATTATTGGATCTTTCATTAAGTTTTTGAAAGTCGTTTGCTAAAGAAACAAAGCATATTATGCAAAGGGTGATTAAAAGGTATATTTTTTTCATTGTAGTAAAATTAGGTGTTAATTTTACTGAAAGTTATAAATTGTTTTTCAATTGCAATTATTTCTTCATTATTTCTATTCAAAATTCAGGGAAAGTCTTTCATTTAAATTTGGGTATATATAAAAAAAGAGGACCGAAAATTTCGATCCTCTTTTC
>CAYUEI010000251.1:0-4354 GCA_964443445.1 uncultured Prolixibacteraceae bacterium
GCAGGTCTTTCAGGCATTGCAGGAATCAGCCAATCGGATCCGTTTATAAATGGAGGTAACGTTAAAAATAATGGAGTAGAATTTGATCTTGGATATTCAAAGGTTTTTGGTGACTTTGTTTTAGACATCGGGGCAAACTTAGCTTATAATAGAAACGTTGTAACTGATGTACCTGACAGCATAATCCATGGTTCATCAGGGGTTCTTTACAATGGATGCAGTGAATTTTACAGAATTAGTGAAGGAATGCCAATGGGATATTTCTTTGGTTTCAGAACCGCAGGAATTTTCCAGACTCAGGAAGAAATTGAATCTTACGTTAACTCTGCCGGTGCTCCATATCAAAGCGCTAAATCTACCAAACCGGGTGATATTAAGCGTATTGATGAAAACAAGGACGATAAAATTACTGATGTGGATAAAGTTATGCTTGGTGATCCAAATCCTGATTTCATATTCGGGTTTAGAATTAATGCTGAATACAAAGGATTTGATATTTCAGTAAATCTCCAGGGAGTAGCCGGTAACCAGATTGTTCAATCGTATCGTGCTCAGGAACAGTATTATTACAACTACACTACCGATATACTTGATCGCTGGCAATGGAAAGATGGTAATAGCAATGGAGTAATTGACGCTGGTGAAGGAACTTCAAATAAAATTCCAAGAGTTACTTTAAGTGATGAGTCAAACCAAAACTGGCGTAAATTTGGGGATCTATATGTTCATAATGGCGATTATCTTAAAATCAAAAGTGTTAATATCGGATATGACTTAAAGAAGTCCTTGTTTAAAAATACACCTATCCAAAAATTCAGGTTATACGTTTCAGCTTCCAATCTTTTCACTTTCACAAATTACAGCGGACTGGATCCAGAAATTGGTTATGGTGCATATTACAACTCAGAAGGCCGACTTACTGATGCCTATGCTTCAGGTATAGATGTTGGATTTTATCCTTCTGCAAGAACTTACTTATTCGGTGTCAATGTAACATTTTAACAACTGCAATTATGAAAAAAATTACAATATTATCCATTTTAATATTTCTGATGATAGGATGTGGTGAAGAATTCTTTGACAAAGCACCAACTACATCATCAGTGGTTGAAAACTTCTATAAGACTCCCGGCGATGCAACTCAGGCATTAACTTCTGTCTATAATATGACTACCAGAGACGACTGGTGGTGTAGGTTAATTATGTCAGAACAAGCTTCGGACAATTGTGCCGGAGGAGGTGGTTCCGGAGATGGTGGAGGCTATCAGAGATGGGATCGTGGATTACAACAACCTGAAGCTGCTGCGAATGGAGATATATGGAGATTTTGTTATGGGGGCATTTATCGTGCCAATACCTACATTCAGAATGAAGCTTTAATTGACTGGACAGGAAAAGAAAACCTTAGAAATCAATATTTAGCTGAAGCCCATTTCCTAAGAGCTTATTTTCATTTCTATCTTGCACAGATTTTTGGAGAAATACCAGCTCTTACTGCAACAGCGTCTCCAGACATAATTCCTCCCAGAACACCGGCAGAGGAATTGTATAAGATTATTCTTGAAGACTTGAAATTCTGTGCTGAAAATGGATTATCTGCTCCTTATCCATCAATGAATTACAGTAATTGGGGCCGTGCTACAAAGTGGGCTGCCGAAGCCATGATCGGAAGAGTTTTCCTTTATTATACAGGATATTACAACAAAGAATCTATTGGTGAATTTACTTTAGATAAAGTTATTGGATATGTTGAGGATGCCATAAAAAACAGTGGCCATGATCTTGTGCCTCAATACGCAAGCTTATGGAGAGTATCTTCAATGTCAGAACTTGGAGGAATTCAATATTATTCAGGAGAGATGAATCCTGAATGTGTTTGGTCAATTACCTACAACATTGAAACACCAACTTCCTGGAGCACAATTCACAGGATGATTGGCCCTCGCAATTTCAATCAGGAACCTTACGGACAGGGATGGGGCGCTATTCCGGTTCTGCCTAAATTATGGCAAGCATTTGACAATGCCGATTCACGTAAAAAAGCAACAATACTTTCATGGGACGATGAAGGTTATGTTTATGACTATACAACTCAACAACAAGCTCAGTATACCGGATACAATACAAAGAAGTATATGATAGCAGCTATTGGTGAAACAAATGAAATTACTGCTTTAGGAGGAACCGACTGGCAAACAAAAGGTTTTGAAGACTTTATGGTTATACGTTTTTCAGATGTACTTCTTATGGGAGCTGAACTGCGTTCTATGGCTTATGGTGCCGGGGACGGAATAGCCCTTTCTTATCTTAACAGAGTAAGACAACGTGCTTTTGGTGATGGCTCGCACAATTATACTTCAGCTTCTATCGATAATATAATGCTTGAAAGAAGGCTGGAACTAGCATGTGAAGGAAGCAGGTATTGGGATATTCTGCGTTCATGCAAAGGTGATTTTTCTAAACTAGTAACCATCCTGACATATATTGATGACAATGATGGAGGCGACTATGCAAACACTAGTGATGCAATGAGTCTTGATGTAGATGGCAATAATTTTGCTGAAAAGAAGGGGTTATTTCAGATTCCTCAAACTGAAATTGAATTAATGGAAGGAATTATTATCCAAAATCCTGGATTTAATTAAAAATTTTATACTTTAGATTTCGTTAGTATTTTAATCATTCATTAGTTAGATTATTTTTTAAAATCCCGGGGAATTTTTCTCCGGGATTCTTTTTTTTATAAGGGTATTAACAATCCTAAATGTCATTGTATAAAATGAACAAAAATGGAAAATGGATTTAATCGCCGAAATTTTTTAAAGAGTGCAGGTATAGGTAGCTGTGTCCTCTTATTTGCTTCAGCCTTTAAATCATCAGGTAGTCTTAGTCTTATAAATTTTGATAATCAAATTCCTGATCCTAAAAAACTAAATTATTGCGGATACAAATGCCCTGAAAACTGTCAGATGCTTAAGGCGACTATTGAAAACAATGCTGATCTTAAAATGAAAGCATATTCCGATTTTGAAGTGAAAAAGATATATGGCATTGATTTCGATGCAGATAAAGTTTTCTGTTGGGGATGTAAGGCAAAGGCAAAACCTGAAGGTATTTTAGTTTCCAATTGCAAAGTAAAAATGTGTGCACAAGAAAGGGGTTTTGACTGTTGCATTGAATGTAATGAACTGACATCCTGCAATAAAGATTTATGGAAGAAATATCCTGAACATTATGGGAAAGTGGTAGAAATGCATAAAGAATATATGTCTTCAAAAAAATAGAGCGTTAGTTTTTTATTTAGTTTAAAAGTGGTGATCGCTTTTTATAAGTGATTTCATTATTGGGTCCCTGTTTTTCAGGGACTTTTTTTATCTCAATAATTCATAAGTACTGCTAATCGCTCCAAATGTACCGTATCCTCCTTCAACAGTTGAAAAGCAAGGCCGATAAGCATTTGGTTTAAAAAAGATATTTGATGTAGTTTGATATTGCTCCAGATTTTTATCATACGCAAAAAGAAAGAGAGAGATACTCTTATCTTTAGTTTTCCATTGCGGATTTATAGCGAACTCAGTATTAACTCCTTTTACAGGTACTCTTTTTTCAACATAGAAACTATCTGCTGAAATTAAATAAGCGTTGTACATGCTTGCTGTAGAGTCATATACCACGGAAAAGGATATTATATTTGAACTATCATTGATTTTTATTCCTTTTACTATGGGTTTTCCGGGAATCACACACTCAGACCTTATTTCAAAGGTATCGTAATTGCAAACAAAATTCCATTTGTCACCATAATCAACTATTAAATTCTCATTATAATATGAGCAATCATCTTTGGGACTCAATTTATAATTAGTTATTTCTCCCAATTCAGTTTTTCTGGTCAGATTTATTTCTGCTTTATCAATACAAAGTGAATCAAAGTTGCCATGAATAAACAACAATCGTTGTACTTCAAAAAAACAACAAGCGGTGTCTAATGAAGGGCCGGCTTTTAATACCCCATATACATTTAATCCTTCTACGGCATCATTTTCATTCAGTTCTGGCTGCATTGTTATACCTGCATAATATTCCCCTATTTTTAAGCAGCCTGATAAAATAACTAACAATATTAGTGGAGTAATCTTTTTCATCTTTAAAATTTTATTGTATATCCAGCAGCAACAACAGGTAAATAATTATCTCCTAAAGGAATCATTTTATCTGAACCTGTCATAGGAATAAAATATAGAACATTCCTTCTGAAAAATAAAACATTATAAATATTGACTGTCAGAAATGATTCCTCAGCTCCGAGAAAATCAGCAAGGTCTTTACCAAAACCGGTAACAATTTCTTTTCT
>CAYUEI010000252.1:0-4346 GCA_964443445.1 uncultured Prolixibacteraceae bacterium
TCAGGGATCATAAAAATTTCCCTATAAGTATACTGGCTGTGGAGAAGGGTTTTAAAGTTAATGGTTTGGTTTACAGGTTTGATATTGTGGCATTTTCAAAAAGTGCTAAACCTTTGATGCTTGTTGAATGTAAAGCCCCTGAAATAGAAATTTCACAAAAGACCTTTGATCAGATATCTGTTTATAATCTTGAGTTTAAAGTGCCCTTTTTATTAGTTACCAACGGTATAGAATTATTTTGCTGTAAAACTGATTTCGAGAACTCTGAATATGTATTCTTAAAGGAGGTTCCTGATTTCAGGGAATTAAGTTTGAAGGGGTATTAAGTATTTGATATTCAATCATGAAAATCTGATATTGCTCTTCGAAAGGAAAAGAAAATTGTTGTAATTTTGTTATGGGAGTTGTAATAAAATTAAAAGGAAGGAGAATATTAACGTGAATTATCTTAGGTCTTTTTTTGAATTCCGTTGGAAAATAAAGTTGATCCTTTTGATATTTGTTTTACTGGCATTGAGGATTAATGTAAATGCCCGTCAGATATTAAGTTCAGAAGCTAAGACTGTTGCATTAAATTGGGTTAATTCAGAAGGTGAAAGATTTTACACTCCAGATGATATTTCGAAAGTTTATACCAGACAAGAAGAAGGGATAACGAAATTTTATTTAGTTTCTTTCAATCCTGCCGGATGGGTTATTGTTTCAGGTACAAATCTTATTGATCCTGTATTGGGATATTCATTATCTACCACTTTTGACATGCGGCTTGCTCCTCCTCCTATAGAGGGATGGTTAGAAAGTAAGGTAGAGGAAATAAACTTTGCCATCGATAGTAAAACTGTTGCTAATAGAGAAGTAGTGGATAAATGGAATGACCTTGGAGGAAGGTTTTTAAAGAAGAGTGAACTTAGAAAAGACAAGTCGGAAGGTGTTCCACCATTAATAAACACTACATGGAATCAAGGAAGATATTTCAACGAAATGGCTCCTTATGATGAATCCAGCTCTACAGGTAATAATCATGTTTGGATAGGTTGTGTAGCAACAGCAATGGCTCAAGTTATGAAATACTGGAGTCATCCTTACACGGGCATGGGATCACACTCATTTACTCATCCAACTTATGGCTTATTGTCAGCTAATTTTGGGAATTCTGTTTACGATTGGAACGCAATGCCCAATTTTTTAAATTCAGAAAATGAAGAAGTACAAAAGATAAGCTACCACTGTGCTGTGAGTGTAGACATGGACTTTGGTCCGGGAGGATCAGGAGGTTTTCTTAATGAAGCAATGGCAGCCTACAAAGAATATTTTAAATACAATATTGCAGCTTTTGCAAGTGAAAAGTCAAGATGGGAAGAATCAAAATGGGCTGCACTTCTAATGAAAGAAATTGACATGGGGCGACCAGTTATTTATTCGGGATATAATCAATCCTTATCTGTCGGGCATGCATTTGTTTGTGACGGTTATAACTCTAATGGTTATTTTCATATCAACTGGGGGTGGAGTGGTGTAGCTGATGGGTATTTCCTCTTAACCTCATTGACTCCGGCAGGTCGTAATTACTCATACAAGCATGAAGCATTATTTGGGGTAGAACCCGTGATGCCTTCTGATTTTGATATGCCATATTGTGAAGGTTTTGAAAATGGTAACAAAGGGAAGTTCAGCCTTTATGGCGTTAACAGTATTATCGAGACAGAAAGCCATTCAGGAACCAAAAGTCTGATGCTGGGAAGTAGTTCTTTCAAACATGATATGTCTGATGCAGCTACAATTGGCTTTACCGTTCCTCCTAATGCTGAACTTAGCTTTTGGGTAAAACGTTTTACTCCGGTAGAGTCTGTTTTAAACAATCAAACAGCGAAGCTGATGACCTTGTACGGAACTTCAGCTATAATTGAGTTTTTTAACGGTGATTTTAACGATGAGGAATGGGTTAATTATCATGCTGATTTAAGTGCATATGCCGGACAAAAATTGCGACTTGTTTTTATACAAAATGTTTCTGATGTAGCGAAGTTTCAATGGATGTACATTGACGATATCACTTTCAACGCGGTAAATAACAATATTGCTCCTTTCAATCCTTCAAATCCTAATCCGGAGTATAATTCCGAATATATATCACTTAATCCGGTATTGAAATGGTCGGGCGGAGATCCAAACAACGATGAGCTTATTTATGATGTTTATTTTGGAACTTCCAATCCGCCTCCGTTAGTTGCATCAGTATTTGAAAACAGATATGCAACACCTGTTCTGACACAAAAAAACCGGTATTACTGGAAGATAGTTTCTAAAGATTCAGAATTTACAAGCCAAAGTGATGTCTGGACATTTACAACTAAAGGAATTCCTCCTGTAGTTGAGGAATGTGGAGTTAATGAAATCACAGGAACAACAGCAGAAATTTGCGGAAAAATAATCAAAACAAATGGTAGTGAAATACTTGAAAAAGGAATTTGCTGGAGTTTGAATCAGAATCCGGATATACATTCAGATACAAGTATATCTAATTCTGAATCATTAAATTTTAAATGTATCGCCGAAGATTTATTTCCATATACCGGATATTACTATAAGGCTTTTGCAATAAGCAAGGAGGGCATAGGATATAGTAGTGAAAGTACCTTCAGAACTAATCCCGGATTGCCGGTCGTTTCCCGTAATAATGTTCTGGATGTAAGAAGAAATTCTGTAAAAATAGTGGGGAATCTTGATATGCTGAATGATTCAACTGTTTCTGGAACGGGAGTAATATGGTCATTAAAACAAGGATTTAAACACGAAGAAGCCAGTAGAGTTGCTCAGGATAGTATTTGGATTAATCCTGAACCTTTTAATGTGATTTTGAAGAATCTGCCTGGACCTGCAGTAATATTCTTTAAGGTTTTTGCTCAAAATAGTGCAGGAGTAGCATATTCTGATGAAGGTTCATTTGAAACGACAAATACTCCTCCTTTTATCGATCTTGATGAAAACAATAACTCCCTTGCTTTGGGTTGTAATTTCAGGGGAAAGGCAACTGAGCAAATGCCGGGCGGATTTGTTGCGGATAAAGATGTTCTTGTTAAAGATGACGATGGCGATTCAATACGAGTTGCATTTTTCACTTTAAATAATCCGATAAAAGGAGCAAATGAATACTTGTATCTGGATTCTCTGGAAGATAATTGCAGAATTGTCGGTAACGGTACAAATAAGATTGAAATATTTTCTGATTCTTTATCCAATGAAGATTGGGCGAAATTAATAGGGAAGGTTGAATACAGAAATGACTATGATTCACCGGGAGAAAAAACTGACAGGCGTATTAAAATTTTTGTTTATGATGGTGTCGATTCAAGTAATCTGGCTATCTCAACAATTGAAGTAATTCCAGTAAACGATGCACCCCTTAATAAGAAAATACCTGCTTTTGAAATTGAACCATCATTCAACAAGCCGGTAAGTATAGTTAAAGGTGAATGGATTGATGAACTTGATGAGACAAGCGGAATATTCACTTATTCATATTCATTACACAAGAGAAATGATGAAAATGAAATAGTCGACACTATTTATATAGACGATTCAGGCTTGGTTTTGGAAGAAGATGTTTGCGGTTATTGGTTGCGGATTGAAGAAAAGGTAACCGACAAGGATAACGGAGGCAGTAATGAGACTTTTTCAACAATATCCGGTGAATGGGTAAAGATAGAACGGGCAATTCAAACTATTGAATTTGATGTAATTCCTGTATGTAAATTCGATATTCTGAAATATAAGCTTACAGGTAAAACTTCATCAGGATTCCCGATAACATATTCTGTTCCTAAAAACGATAAAGTTTATATTTCCAATGATACAGCGTACTTTACAAAAACCGGAAAGACTTTAGTTTCTGCATTTCAGGAAGGGAACAACTGCTTCTTTCCTTCTGAAACAAAATCAAGAATATTGAATGTTGAAATTGGTAATCAAAAAATAGGTGATATTGAAGATCAAATATTACCATTTAGTCAGAAATGGTTCAAAATACCGGTAGTATCAAGCTCAGGACTTCAGCTTGAAATAGAAAGCAGTAATTTGTCTGTAGCTGAAGCAAAAGATGATACTCTTTATTTTAAAGGAACAGGAACGACAGTAGTTTCCTTATCTCAATCGGGAAATATTAATTATACACCGGCACAAGATGTTACATTCAGTCTTACTGTTACAAAGGGCTTGCAGGAAATTTATGTTGATATAGAAGATACTTTATACTTCGGCAGCAATGGAAACGTTTTCTCAGCAATATCATCATCAGGATTGCCAGTTCTGGCTCTGTCGATGAATCCTGAAATTATTGAATTGAATGA
>CAYUEI010000253.1:0-4346 GCA_964443445.1 uncultured Prolixibacteraceae bacterium
GAAACAAAAACCCGGAATGGCAGGATTTGATATACAAAGGTAAATGGAAAGAAGCCATTGATTCTTTGCACTCTACAAATAACTTTCCTGAATTTACTGGCCGTGTTTGCCCCGCACCTTGTGAGAAAAGTTGCGTTCTTGCTCTTGATGGCTCTTCAGTATCTATTCGTGAAAATGAAGCAGCAGTTATTGAACATGCTTTCGCAGAGGGATATATGAAACCTCGTATTCCGGAAAAAAGAACAGGCAAAAAAGTTGCTGTTATAGGTTCCGGTCCTGCCGGTCTTGCTTGTGCCGATCAACTTAATAAAAAGGGACATAGCGTCGTTGTATTTGAAAAAAGTGACGCTATTGGTGGGTTATTGAGATACGGAATTCCTGATTTCAAACTTAATAAATCTATTATCGATAGAAGATTAAACTTATTATCTGATGAAGGTATTGTTTTTAAAACTAATTCAGAAATTGGTAATAATATTGATATTAAAAAGATAATTAAAGAGTATGATTCTGTATGTATTGCAATTGGATCAGGTGTACCCAGAAATATTGAAATTGAAGGGAGAAATTTAAATGGAATTCACTTCGCTCTTGAATTTTTATATCAACAAAATTCACTTGTCTCAAAAAAAGAAATACCGGCTGCTGAATTAATCTCAGCAAAAGGTAAAGAAGTTCTTGTTATAGGCGGTGGGGATACAGGATCTGATTGTGTGGGAACATCTGTCAGACAGGGAGCAGCAAAAATTACTCAGATAGAGCTTTTGCCTCAACCTCCGGAAAATTATAATCCAGATACTCCATGGCCATTTTATCCGAATGTTTTAAAAACTTCAAGCTCTCATAAAGAGGGTTGTGAAAGAAGATGGAGCTTGAACTCAAGAAAGTTCATAGGCGAGAATGGCACTATAACCGGAGTTGAAGTTGAAGAAGTTGAATGGAAAAAACAAAATGATGGAACCACCAAGATGTTACCAACAGGAAAAATTGAAGTTATAAAAGCTGATCTTGTATTGTTGGCTCTTGGTTTTATACATCCGGTTCATGAAGGCCTGCTTGATAGTCTGGGTTTAAGCTATGATAAAAAAGGTAATGTTGAAGTGAATAAACTTATGCAAACCTCAAAATCAAAGGTTTTTGCTGCCGGAGATACAGTAACTGGTGCCAGTCTTGTTGTAAGGGCTATAGATTCAGGTAGAAAAGCAGCTGAAAAAATAGATTTATTTTTAAAGGGCATTTAAATAAGACGATATTTTTCATTTTCTAAAACTATAATTTATGTGTGGAATATTAGGAATTTTTGATATTAAACAGGAACCTCAATCATTAAGAACACAGGCCTTAAAAATGGCGAAGAGATTACGTCACAGAGGTCCTGACTGGTCAGGTATTTATTGTAGTGATAAAGCGATACTGGCTCACGAACGTCTGGCAATAGTAGATCCCAGCTCAGGGAAACAACCATTGTTCAGTAAAGATGGAAAATTAGTGCTTGCCGTTAATGGTGAGATTTATAATCATCAGAAATTCAGAAATGAATACGAAGGTAAATATGAGTTTCTTACACAATCCGATTGCGAGGTTATTCTGGCATTGTATCGCGATAAAGGTGTTGATTTCCTTGAAGATTTAAACGGAATTTTTGCATTTACGTTATACGATATCGAAAACGATGTTTATATGATCGCCCGCGATCATATTGGAATTGTTCCTTTATATGTAGGGTGGGATAGTCACGGTACATTCTATGCAGCTTCAGAACTTAAAGCTCTGGAAGGATTTTGTTCGAAGATAGAAGAATTTAAACCCGGTCATTATCTTTCAAGTAAAGATGGTAAAATGACTCGCTGGTATAAACGTGATTGGATGGATTATGAAGGAGTAAAGAACAATGAATCTGACATAGATACTTTGAGAAATGCTCTTGAAGAAGCTGTACACCGCCAACTTATGTCTGACGTTCCATATGGTGTTCTTCTTTCCGGAGGTCTCGATTCTTCAATAATTTCCGCAATTGCTAAGAAGTTTGCTGCTAAAAGAGTCGAAAGCAATAATACCCAGGATGCATGGTGGCCTCAGCTTCATTCTTTTGCAGTAGGCCTGGAAGGTTCACCCGATTTGGCAGCTGCCCGCAAAGTTGCTGATCATATTGGTACTATTCATCATGAAATACATTTCACAATTCAGGAAGGTCTCGATGCAATACGCGACGTAATTTATCATCTGGAAACCTATGATACAACTACTGTCAGGGCTTCAACTCCAATGTACCTTATGGCTAGGGTGATAAGATCCATGGGAGTTAAAATGGTGCTCTCGGGTGAGGGCGCAGATGAAATTTTCGGCGGATATCTTTATTTTCATAAAGCTCCAAATGCTGAAGAATTTCATAAAGAAACAGTACGTAAAATTGATAAACTGCATCTCTATGATTGTTTGAGAGCTAATAAATCATTGGCAGCCTGGGGAATTGAAGGAAGAGTTCCTTTTCTCGATAAAGAATTTATGGATGTTGCTATGAGACTTAATCCGGTTGATAAAATGTCAGGAAATGGAAAGATGGAAAAATGGATTCTAAGAAAAGCCTTTGAAGATTATTTACCCCAAAGCATCGTCTGGAGACAAAAAGAACAATTTTCTGATGGAGTAGGATATGGTTGGATTGATACCTTAAAACAAATAACTTCAGCTCTGATTACCGAAGATGAAATGATGAAAGTTTCTGAAAGATTTCCGATTAATCCTCCCATGAGTAAAGAAGAGTATTATTACAGAACTATTTTTCATGAGTTATTCCCGTCCAACTCTGCTGCTTCATGTGTTCCATCCGTTCCATCTGTTGCATGTAGCACACCAATAGCTTTAGAGTGGGACGCAGCTTTTAAAAATATGGTTGATCCTTCAGGTAGAGCAGTCAAAACTATACATGAAAATGCTTATGAGTAAAATCCCATTTTAGTTTTATACCTATATTCTATTCAGGAGAATGCCTTCTGTGGTAATCTCTTCTATAGAGTTCCTAAACCTTTATTAAACAGGCTGGCCAATGATTTTTGAACAGCCTGTTATTTTAATTTTTATAGTTTTATTATTACTTCAGTGTTTGAATAGGAGCCGGAAGTTAAACTAAAATAATAAACTCCCCTGTTAAGATTTCCAATTTCAATTATTCCCTGCTTTTCTTTAAGATTCATAGATTGAACTAACTCACCGGATATAGAATATATACCAAGGTTTATTTTTTCTGAATTTTGATTTAGTACTGTATATTCTACTATTTCTTTAGCAGGATTTGGATAGAATTTTATCATTTTATCATTATCCCTGAAGGTATTAGATGAAGTACTTTCATTATCCGGATCAACAAGCAACATTGAACCAAAAAAATCAGCTGTTATGTAATTATCGTTTGCGTTGGCTTCCGGCATTATCATCGATCCAATAAAATTCTCCCTTGCTTTTGTTTCGTCATTATCACAATACGCAATTGAAAATCCCATTAACTTGTTTGCAGTTAAATTAACTCTGCTGTCTTCCGGTTTTGATGGCTTGAATGATGAATTGTATATCTTCAAGGCAAACTCCCAAACATAAGTGGTCTCATCTATTGTATCCATAACAACTGTTAAGTTGTTTTTCAAGTTTACTGCAGAACCCGTTCCTCCATCAATAGCATCATATTTAATACTTACATGATAAGCAAAAGCGTTATAACTATTTAGATGATTCCCTTTAGAACGATCTTCGTCTATAAATATCTCCACACAATCATCATTCCAGTAATTGTCAGTAGGATTTGTATGATCATCCGATAGAATATTATCGCTTACTTCAACTAAAATGTACAAGTAGTTTTTATCCCAGGCTACTTTATATTTTCCTTCAAAATCTCCCTCTGCCATTACTTGATTAAATGGAATCCATACCTGATCCATCGCATGCCACTGTGCTTTCTCCCAACAAGCATCTGAATCTGACCCGTCAATCACAACAGGTGTTTTTGTGTAGTAGGTATAAATTGTATCCTTTTGAGTTTGCGCTAAAAGGTTAGTAGTTAGAAAAATAAGTAATGAAGCAATTACTGTTGCTAATTTGGTCATGGCTAATATTTTAAAAAGTTAATAATTCTATTTTTTTGACAGCATAAAGATATACAACAGTTTTTTAGTACTGAATTTTTTCAACAGTAAAAGCTTTCTTTTTAATTATTAATTTTCATGATTTATAGTTTTCAAAAATTCGTTTTTCAATCCATTTACATAGTTTAGTATGCTTGAAATAAACAATGACCGATAAAAATGATTAATTTTAATTTTTAAGATACCTTTGAGTAATACTTTTATAAA
>CAYUEI010000254.1:0-1157 GCA_964443445.1 uncultured Prolixibacteraceae bacterium
TAGACAATGCTGCAATTGTAACATTAGTAGGCGATTTAGATTCTTCAACAGCATCTCAGTTTAATGAAGCTGTTCAGAAAATAATCCCTCTTGGCCTGAATGAGTTTGTCATGGATGTCGAAAAACTCGACTTCATGGCTTCAGCAGGCTTAAGGGTAATAATTTTTGCTAAGCAAAAGCTAGGTCCTACGGTAAAACTTATATTGGTTAAGCCACAAGAACAATTATTGGAAACAATGAGAATGACCGGATTATTATACAGCGTTTCAATTGTTGATCATTATCCCGAATAAAATGAAAACTAACGCTGAATCCAGAAAGTTTTCTGCCAATTTAGATTCGTTGAGCCCAATTCGTGAATTTGTTGCTGATAAAGCTAAGTCGGTTGGAATTGATAAAAGCAAGACTTACAAACTTTGTCTTGCTGTTGATGAAATTGTAACGAATATTATCAATTATGGTTATCTACGATCGGGAATTGAAGACGGGACTGTTGAAGTGAAGATATTGATTGAAACTAATCATTTGACTGTCATTCTTGAGGATTCAGCTCCTCCGTTTAATCCCATTGAGAAAATTACTCCTGGAGAAGCTGAACTTGCTTTACCTCTTGAAGAACGACCTATTGGAGGATTAGGAATTATGCTCGCTAAAGACAATGTTGATGAATTCGATTATTTATATAAACAAGGAATGAACCATAATATTTTCCGTGTAAACATCTAGATTAAACGTTTGTACTAATATTTTTTTTAAAAAGACAAATAATAATGCTTGAAAAACTTACGATTAAAAGAAAAATTTTATTGCTGATTTTTGTTGTTATAACCCTGACGGTGTCAAGCTACACACTGTTGAGCATTTACTTTACTGAGAGAACAGAAAAAGAGGGTATCGATTATTTACTTTCAAATGTTGCTTATGGAGCCCACAATATTGTTGGTGACGATTATCATGACTCGATAATTGATTCAACTTCGATTACAACTGAAGAATTCAGTAAGAAACAAGCAGAATTATCAGAGTTTGCAACCAAAACCGGAGTTAAAGAAATTTATTCTTATCTTAATTTTAATGGAGAGTTGCGTTGGACGTCGGGAAGTTTAACTGATGACCCCTTTTGGGGAAAATATAAAGGGAACATAGAAATGGTTCAG
>CAYUEI010000254.1:1257-4344 GCA_964443445.1 uncultured Prolixibacteraceae bacterium
CTTGATATCAGAAACGGAGAAGTGGAATACGCAAATGCCGGACATAACCCGTTTATTCTTGTTCAAAACAATGATCTTGTTGAATATCAGAAAGTGTCTCCGGGTATTGTTCTTGCAGCGTTCAACGATTTCGAATTCACCAATGAACAATTTATTTTACATCCTAAAGAAACAATCTTAATGTATACCGACGGAGTGACAGAAGCAAAAAACAGTAACCGTAAATTGTTTGGTGAAGAAAGACTTCTTAATTTAATAAAAGAAAAGAGGAGAAATGAAATTCCTGATTTAATTGATGAAACCATTAGTGGAGTAAGGAATTTTGTTGACGGCTTTGAGCAATCAGATGATATAACCGTTTTAGCATTACGATTTCTGAAATTTAAAAATCAAAATTGAATTTTTCCATTAATAAGAACTTTAATTCAATAATTTAAAACATAAACCTATGATTACAAACGAAATTGGTTTAAACGCCGGAATTATTTGGAAAGCACTCTTTGAAGAAGGTGAACAGCCTGTTAAGAGTTTGATTAAAAAGCTCCAAATGACAAGTAGTGATTTCTATATGGCAGTTGGATGGCTGTCAAGGGAAGGAAAACTATATCATTATGAGAAAGATGGGGCAATGGTTATTTGCTTGAAGGATTGATAAATATTAACTCTGACCCCGTCCTTTCAGGGCGGGGTTATCATTGATTCAAGTTCATTAAGTGATACAACATCAATACCCGGTTTCATCGGCCATCCTTCAGATACAGGAGAAACAACAAAAAACTTTTCAGGCCTTATATCTTCTACTGCATTATAATTACCTTTCGACAAGCTTGGCGATAGAGATGACTTACATTCTATGGCATATATAGAATTATCTTTTTTCATAACAAAGTCAACCTCAGCACCATTGCTTGTTCTGTAAAAAAAGAACTCAGCATCGGGAAACGTACTCTTTAAATTAGAAAGGACAATCTGTTCCCAAATAGCTCCGAATGAAGGGTGACCAATCATTGATTCAAAACTTCGTAGTCCGGTCAGAGCAGCTGCTATCCCTGAATCAGAAATGTAAACCTTGGGAGCTTTTATTAGCCTTTTTCCTAAATTGGATGTATACGGTGGAATGACATCTACCATAAATGTACTTTCCAGTAAATCAATGTAATTTTTTACTGTTACTGATGATGAACCCAGAGATTTCGCAAGCATTGTATAATCAACAGTCTGACCATTCAAATGTGCCAGCATCTGCCATAAACGGTGCATGGTTGAAGTAGTAAATCCCCTCCACTGTAAAAGGTCTCTTTCCAGAAATGTTGAAATAAAATTTTCTCTCCATTCAAACGATATGGCATCATCGTCAACAAGTAAACTCCTTGGAAAACCTCCACGAGAGATATATTTTTCAATTGATATGATATCCGAAATTTCTTTCCAGATAAATGGGGTCAATCTTTTATAAGCTATTCGTCCGGCAAGCGATTCCGAACTTTGCTTCAACAAGTCGCGTGATGCAGATCCCAAAATGATAAAAGATCCCGATTTGGACCATTCATCAACCAGACTTCTAATCAAGGGAAACAAATCAGGTTTTCTTTGAATTTCATCAATGCATATTGTTTTACCTTTTAAGGACGAAAGAAACCATTCAGCATTTTCCAGTTTTTGAAGATCAGAGGGTCTTTCAAGATCCAGATATATACTTTCAAAGAATTCTTTAAGTATATGTTTTGCCAGAGTTGATTTTCCGCACTGACGAGGACCAATAATAGCAACCACCTGACTGTTATTCATGCTTTTGAGAATATTTCCTTCAGTTTTGCGTGGGATAAACATTAAATGAATAATTTAGAATTACCATGCAAATTTAAAATTTAATTTTGAAATTACATGGTAATAATGTTTTTTTCCTGAAATTGATCCTTAATTATTTAATTCCCTTGTCATGAAGGACAAGTCAAAAGATATTGTTCATAATCAATGATTAAGTATTATATTTAAAATAATTTTTGATGAAATATCGGGATTGAGTTATCGGGTTGAAATATGAACTAATGATTATTTGTGAAATAAATTAGTTAGAGGCAAGCATAAAATGATACAAAACAAGATAAGATACAAATAGAAAATTTATAGATGAATCCAATAATTGAAACAAACAGATTATATCTCCGACAACTGAATCCCAAAGATATTTTAGATCTTTCATTAGTTTTATCTGATAAAGATTCAATGAAATATTATCCTCGCGTTTTCTCCATACAAGATGTTACAACATGGATAGAACGAAACATTGAACGATATAAAAATGATGGATTTGGACTGTGGGCGGTAATACGGAAAAAAGATAATCAATTTTTAGGTGATTGCGGAATAACACTACAAAACATTGATGGAGAGACCTTGCCAGAGATAGGTTTTCATATTATAAAAACGTTTTGCAATAAGGGATATGCAACAGAGGCTGCTGATGCCTGTAAAAAATATGCTATAGAAATTTTAGGATTTAAATCAATTTATTCATACTCTGAAATTGAAAATAAAGCATCGCAAAGGGTGTCTTCAAAAATAGGAATGAAGAAAATAAAAGAATTTAAAAGTGGGGGAAAGGACAAAGTTGTTTATGAATATAAAGTGAGTGATTAAGTAATTATAGACAATCGCATTGAAATGCCAATCGCTTCATGTAAGCAAAGAGTAAATTTGTAAATTCCTTCCCGTCGATTGCGAGTATAGTTTTGTTTATTAAAACATGCCATTTATTCATACCATAACCGTACCAAATCCGTACTTTCTCCCATTAAATAGGGGGTTTCTCCCATTATAATGGGAGAAAGTACGGATTTGGTACGGACGTGGTACGAAAGAGATAGATCGGATTTAGGTTAAAAACAAGGAAGTGAAATGGAAAAAATGGGTTAATGAAGAAGATAGTCTCTGCCAATAGCAATAACCCCGTCTTTTAAGGGCAGGGGATACCTGACACTTCAATTTCATGGGACTTACTTTCATATTATTAAAGAAAGAACCCCCAATATTTTATTGATGTTCTTTCTTTTATATCTTTGAGAAGAGGATTTTGAATTTTTTTAC
>CAYUEI010000255.1:0-4340 GCA_964443445.1 uncultured Prolixibacteraceae bacterium
TTTATAATATGTGGGTTGTACTGGATTCGAACCAGTGACCCCTACCCTGTCAAGGTAATGCTCTAAACCAACTGAGCTAACAACCCTTAATAACAGCGGTAAAATTAAACTTTTTTATCAAATTCTCATTACTCTTCAATATTGCCAATGTCTTTTTTAGCTAAAATGATTTGCATTTAATTTTAAATGAATCTTACCGACACTCCCCGGTTCAATACTCAACTCTTTATTTTTTAACCGCAGCTGATTATCGCTTCATAAGTTTCGTATAGGCTACCTTATTTTTTATTCTGTATTTCACAATATAAATTCCCCTTTCGAGTCCTGACAAATCTATCGTAAAATAATCTATCCCTGCCTGCTTAATATAGCTAAACCTATGCCTGAGACCTGTATCATAAAAAGCAAATTCAACTTCTTCATTTGAAATCTTATACACCATTACGCTAACAATCTCATTTACAGGATTTGGAAACATCAATACCGGTTTTTGTTCTTCTCCGGAATCCAAACTGTCAACTAAAAAAATAACCTGATCAGATGAAAATGAATAACAATTATCATTTGATTCAATCAGATAATAAAAGCCATCGCTCTGAGGTAAATAATAATTGTTCGAATAATCATTAACAAAAACAGAATTTTTATACCACTGATAAGTTATAGTTGAATCATAATCATGATTGGAAAATATAGCTCCTCCCTTTATTGTCAGTACAGGCTTATCCGGCCTTCTAAGTACCTCAACTTCAAAGTTGTATTTAAGCTCTTCGTTATTACAACCTAAATCAACCTCTAATACTATCATTCCTGACTTAGCAGTCTTTGAAAAACTAATTAAAATTGAATCATTATTGGATGAGCCTGTAAATCCCTCTGGCAATATCCAGTTATATGTAATTCCATTAGGCACATTATTAAGTACATATAAAAATTCTTTATCGCCCGTACAAGCTTTACTTTCTCCCGATATACCAGCAACTTCTGTTGATGAAGAGCAAACAAATTTTGCTGAAATATTCCTGTCCTCAACTACTATGAATGATAGTTCTGAATTTTCTGAAATTAAAGAATCATTCTCATACCACCCCGAAAAATCAAAACCAAATAAATCTCTTGCAGTTAAAAAGCATATATCACCATTGAAATATTTACCATCGCCAGTTACTATTCCTCCGTTTAAAGGTTCAGAATTAACTGTTATCAATGAAGAGTTATCGAGAATATTTACCGTTATATACTCCTCATTGTTAAATTCATTTGACTCCCAAATATTATTCTTAAAATCGGTAATGAAAAAGACATAATATAACCCTGGAGTCGTCCTCCTGTCAATTGTTATCAATTGTTTCAATTTTGAGCTGCTGATATTTTCACTTTCAAAAATATTGCTTGCTTCAAATAATAATTTATCCTTCACCGGAGAAAAAATTGAATCTTTTGAAATAAAAACAGATACACTTGTCTTACTCAAATCTTCCTGATTAATTTTTCCTTTCTGAATGTTAGTGCAATTAATTGTCAATTCTCCTCCTGCAAGTATCTCAATAGGTTCAATATAAGTATTTTCAACAAAATAATCTGAAGTCACTTTCCTACCGGAACATTCTATAAGGTTTTCCCTGGTCGCAGTCCTGATGCCGGGTAACATATTATAAAGAGATTCGCCCGGACAGATAGTTGCTGCTTTAACATCCCTGTGCCCAACTAAACGAGGCAAATACAATGTGTCTGTAGCTGCCTGATTAATAACATTTTCTTTTGAAACAGGATCAATATCTTTAGTATTATACCACCATGAAAGAAATTCTTCCAAACGGGAAAGCTGTTCTTCTGTAGCTAATGTAATATCAGAATTACCTAAAAAACACACCCCTATTGCTTTACTATTTACACTTCCTGAATGAGCTCCTTTAACATCAGTAGTATAATCAAATGGGTTATATCTTCCCTGAAATATATTCCCATACTTGTCAATCAGATAATTATACCCAATATCATCCCACCCTAATGAATTAACATGATAATCCCAATAACTTTTAACCACGCGATATCCATCATCATAATTATCAGGCGAAGCTCCATGGTGAAGTACAACATGAGTAGGATATATTTTTTCAGGCATATACTTTGGTACCTGACAATCAGCATAAACACTGCACCATTCTGATCGTGGGATAATGGTAGGCATTGAACATCCTTCAGTTTCTTTATGAACAGATTTTGACTCCCACTTATATGAAAAATCATTACCATTTTCAATCTTTACAAAATCAAGTACAACAGATTGAATATCACAGCCTTTTGGAGGGATCAATTTGATCTCATATTTGAAATTATTACCTGACACTCCAGTGAAAATAATGTCACTCCTATATAATCGTGAGATATTCTCTTCAGGATGATACTCACCAAAAGCTGTTTGCCATTCAGAATTGAAATCATCTTCAGCGTAAAATCTATACTTAATAGTAAACTCCTCCGGATTATAACCTGAACTATAAGCGTCCCAACCTATTCCAAAGTAAGTAAAAGGAAATTGTGATTCAATTTTAAAAATATATTCTCCTCCTTTTTTTTCAATAGATTGCTTATCCCATTTAATTGATATTGAGGGAGTATTTCTTTTTATGCTTTCATCATTAACATTGACTGGAACAGGAGAAATGTTAATCAAATCAATATCGACCCCTCCTTCAACAACCCTACCAAAGGCATTAAAGAGCTGAGAAACAATTAAAAATGTTAATCCTAAAATCTTTAAAACTTTATTCATCTATTAATAAAATTGATTATAAAAAATCACAATATAATTTTGAATACTTGAAAAACTCTAAACTAAAAAATATAATTCCAGCATTTGTAGTTTTCATGTTTAGAAAAATAAAACTTGCATGAAATTTAATCAATATTATTACTAAAGGAAGTTTTTAGCAAGTCCGTTAGTAATTCCTGAAATTTAAAAAAAGATAATTTGTCCCCCATTTTGATTTTTATTAAACAATTTATCCCCTATAAAAAATACCGGTTTCCGTAATTTAGATGAGTTTATTTCTTGTTTTCCATAAGGATAGCATAGAAATAAATTTTTATAAATTTTATTACCTAACATATAAAACTTATGAGAAATAAACTTTACTTTCTGATTATCGCGTTGCTCATTTCTTTCACATGGGCTAATGCGCAAATGGTGAATACTCCCTGGCGTGGAATAAACTACACTTTCAATTTCTGTGATGGAAGTATCATTTCCAATAACTCGGATGTGAAAACTGATGTTGATTATGGAATCATGAGAACCAGAATTGGAACAGGTACTCCATATATCTACAACGGAGCTCAGCATGGCGTTGAATTTAAAGCCGGAAATTACATCGAAATAGATGTTGCAGGCGATGTCTCTGTTAATATTTACGGATGCAAATATTCCGGGGCCACATCAACTTTAACTATTGCCGATAAAAACGGGGCATATTCTGAAACAAAGCTTTCTAAAACAGCTAATTGTGATGATATTCTTGAATTCAAATATTCTGGTCCTGCCACAACTCTTGTCATCACTAATGCAGTTGCCAAAACTTACATCCCTAAAATTGATGTAATAAGCGGTCCTGTGGTTTCTGAATTTGGCGAAACATATAATTACAACTTCGGAAACGGTTCTGTTCTTCCTCAGGTAACTACTACCAAATATCCATTATTCGTTTCAGCTGACGGTATTTTAACTTTGACCAGTAATACTGACAATGCAAGTTTACAAATCTGGTATCACGATACTCAGCATGGATTAGCTGTTTATCCCGGAAATTCAATATCTTATGTAGTCCCCGGAAACACTAAAATCACAATTGCTACCTGTCAACATACCAGTGTCACAGATGCTGTGATGGAATTTTCAGATGCTTCCGGCAATGTGTTAGAAACAATTCCTGCTACCGATAAAGGTACAGGAGCCTGTGGCTCACATTCTTTCAATTATAAAGGTGAAGCCGGTGTTGTTAAAGGCACATTTAAAAGCTCTTCAGGCAGTACTTCAGGGACAATTTATATCCACTATACTTCTCTCGAAAACGAAAAAGAAAAAACTGCTTCAATTGATGCCTGGGATTTCGGAGCTAAACAACTCGATCCTGCAATATATACAAACTGGTTAACTGCAGATGTAATTAATGCATGGTACGATCCTTCAGTTACTGTTGGATCAACCGGACTTACTATGCCGGCTACTTTTACTGCCGGAGTATTAACCTGGGTTGGCGCTGCCAATAAAGACAGGCTCAGAACTACAAATGAAAGCCTTACCCGTTACGACGCAAACGGATCACCAATTGTTATAAATG
>CAYUEI010000256.1:0-4339 GCA_964443445.1 uncultured Prolixibacteraceae bacterium
TTATTTTGCTAAAGTTACGAAGTAAGTTAAATTGAGTTACAATTTTTATAAATATCTACTTCTTTTCTTTTAATGGCTCAGTATGGAAACATTTCTGTGTTCTTTGGTGAGCTCAGATATGGAAGAATTCTTCAATCTGTTTATTGTCGATAAGTAATGAAGTTGTTGAAAGGTTAGATCCCCAAAATCTGATTGGTTTATTGTTTCATCAATAATAGTCAGATAAATGATACTAAGAAGAATAAATAAAAAAAGTCCTCTGAACTCTAAGCTCAGAAGACTTTCAACTCAGGTAATATTGGGTTTATTCGAGTTGTGACTTCACATAATTGCCATTACTATCTTTCAATCCGCCTGTAACTACAAGAATAACATCTATAAGATACCATATTCCAAGGCCGCCCAAGGTAATTAGCATTAAAATTCCGGTTCCTATTCTTCCAAGGTAAAATCTGTGTATTCCAAACATACCTAATATTATTGTTAACAGGAAAGTAGTTAACCAACGATAATTGAGCTGATTGTTTTTTGGAACGTCAGGCTGAGGAACTCCGCATTTTGGACAAATTACTGCTCTGGAGTCAATAGCACTTCCGCAGTTAAAACAATATTTTTCAAATTCTGTTCTCATGGCTTTTATTTTTTATTCAAAGATGAGAAGAATTTGTATTTCAGATAAGATACAATTGGTGAGTTAACAATATTTATCGGTGAACATATATAAACCAATGATTTTTCAGAAATTATCTATTCCAGATCTCCCATGCAGCTAATGCCTGGCCATGTAACATCTCAAGACCGTTCTTTGCTTTTGCTCCCTTTTCAATTCCTTTCTTCATAAATAGTGTGACTTCAGGGTTGTAAACCAGGTCGAATAAGACATGATCTTGGGTGATATGTTCATATGGTATATCAGGGCAGTTATTTGTCTTAGGAAACGTTCCTAGTGGTGTCGCATTGATTATAACCATGCTTTCTTCAATAAGTTTCCTGTCAATGTCTGAATATCTTATTTCGTTCTCAAACAATTCTTCTTCAATAGATGCAGATACGTATTCGATATCAAGTTTTTCAAGGATATATTTAATTGCCTTTGAAGCTCCACCTGTTCCGCATATCAAAGCCCGGTTATGCTTTTCATTAAGCATTGGCTTGATTGACCTTTCAAACCCAATAATATCAGTATTAAAGCCTTTTAGTTGAATCCCTGATGGAGTGTTTATTACTTTAATTGTATTAATCGCACCTACTTTTGCTGCTTCTTCATCAATTTCATTCAGATAATTCATCACCAGTTGTTTATAGGGAATAGTGCAGTTTAAACCACAGATGTTTAATCCTGATTTAAATATTACCGGGAATTTTTCAATAGAATCTATTTCAAAATTCAGATACTGGTGATCAGCATGTCCTTCCCTATCAAATTTCTCAGTGAAAAATTTCTTTGAAAATGAATGGCCAAGAGGATATCCAATTAATCCGAATGTTTTCATATAATTTAATGAATGTTTAGTAATTTAAAAAATGGGTTTTACTTCACGATTTTTTTTGTTTCTGTATTTGCTGATTAGCTTTTTTACAGACCTGTTTAAAATAGCTTCAGGGAAAGACCTGTAAAAGAATTTATGCCGCTCGAAATCAATAGAAAGAGCTTCATTAAGGATTTTTAAAGCCATATTATTATTCGACGATTCAAGATGATACGCTGCTAAGCGGTATAAAATCATAGGATTGTCAGAAACGAATAATAGCGATTCTTCAAGTTTTTCAATTGCAACACTCTTTAGTCCTTTATCATTAAGGAATTTTGCAAATTTAAGCCAGTATTTAGGATTAAAAGGCATTAATTCACAAAGTGATTCATATGAACTTATAGTGTCATTTATGTAATTAAGTCTTGAGCATATTTTTGCATGAGAATAAACATAGTCTATATTTTTTGGGTCGAGTTTTAATGCCGTATTAAAACATTCCAAAGACTTGAAGAAATCTTTCTTCATTTTTGACACCAATCCAAGAAGATACCATGTTTTATCATTTTTAGAATTAATGTCTAATGCTTTCTGACAATATAAAAGTGCCTCATCATACTCTCTCTTATGATAATAGCATTCTACCATCATTATAAAAGCATCGTCACTCGACTCATCATGTTCAAGATAATTCAATAAGTATTCTATCGCTTTATCATATTTTTTTATCGAAAGATATGAGTTGGCAACATTGTAAATCGCACTTGGAAAATCTTCGTTTATAGCCAGTGCATATTGATATGCTTTGATTGCCTTCCGATGTTCATTTAGATTGTTGTAGACAATCCCGACATTAAACCAGGCAGTATCAGAGAATGGATCTATATCTAGATACCTGTTATAACATTCAAGGCATTTATAATTTTCATTGATTCTGTCGTAACAAAATGCCAGTTCATATAGAACAACTTCATTTTCAGGATTGAAACTTAAAGCTTTATTGAAATAAGAAATAGCCTTCTTTATGTAATCGCATTTTTCGTAAACAAATCCAATATTATAAAGTGTTTCATCTTTATTCTCAAAAGAATATTTCAAAGCATTTTTGAAATTTTCTTTTGCTTTTTCTTTTTCTCCTACAATCAGAAAGCAGGATCCTCTGAGAATATAGATTTCGTGGTTTGTATCCTCTATGTAAAGTAAATTTTCAGTGATTGTTAAAGCTTGAGATATGTTTCCTGTATTTAAAAAGATATGAGCTTTCTTAAATAATATTGAAAAAGATGTGGGATGTTGTTCTAAAGCTCTGTTTGCAACATCAAGTGCAAGTGAAAATTGCCCCTGAGATGCAAAATTATCTATTATATGTTCAAACTCAAATACATCGAAATAGCCTATTACACCATTTCTTGTCATCTCCTCATATCGATGTACTGCGTCTATTAATTCTTCGTCTTCGTGAAAATTAAATGCTTCTTTATTCATAAAATTTTATACTCCAGTTTATTTTACTGGTGTTCTGTTCTTAATAGGTCATTTATTGTTTTGACCGGATTAAAAGTTATCGATGGAACTTCGACAAAGATAGTATTCCAGTCTGACATTGATCCATTCCATAAACCCGGAAGCTCAAGGGCTTTTAATTCCTTTCCTCCTGATGATTTGGATGAAATAAATCCTGTCTCATGATCTACGAATTCCATTAAGTCGAATTTCTTTCCCTTATAATCTTTGAAACTGCAAATGATATCTACCGGATTAAAATGAGTCGACCGGCTTAGTATATCAAATTGAGCATCGTTGTTCAAATCTATCTGATCTTTTTCAACAATCTGAAGCGAAATAGTTTTATCAGGATTAACAGAGAAAAAAGGTCCTCCTCCCGGTTCTCCTTCATTTTTTACCATACCACATATTCTGATAGGACGGTTTAATTTATTCCTGAAAAACTCAATCTTATCTTCGTTGGTAATGAAATTATTATCGT
Organism: uncultured Prolixibacteraceae bacterium; assembly: GCA_964443445.1. Taxonomy (GTDB): domain Bacteria; phylum Bacteroidota; class Bacteroidia; order Bacteroidales; family Prolixibacteraceae; genus CAYMTR01. The sequence goes on from CAYUEI010000256.1 coordinate 3,460, forward strand.
AATGAATGAATAACTCTTTTCTTAAAAATAAATCAATAGATTTTAAGAGCTCATTGTTTTCTGATGCGCCTGCCTTGTCAAGTTTTTCAAGGAATGTATATGTTTTATTTCTTACTGTTACAAGTAAGCCTGCCAATATTTTCTTGTATCTTTTTGTTTCTGCTTTTAGATAATCAGGAACAACATTGTCTATATTTTTTATAAAAATGACATCTGAATCAAGATCATTCAAATTTTTCAATAATGCCCCATGTCCGCCTGGTCTGAATATCAGATTTCCTGTTTCATCCCTGAAAGGCTCATTGTCATGATCTACTGCAATTGTATCGGTAGATTTATGTTGATGTGAAAATGTTACCTCAAACTGAACACCAAATCTTTTTTGATATTCTATTTTTATTTTCGAATAAAGTTGTTCAAACTTTTCCTGATGCTCGGGAGAAACCGTAAAATGAACCCTCGATAATCCATTGGATCCTGCACAATATGATGCAGTTTCAACTAAATGTTCTTCAAACGGAGTTCGTGTGTTTTTCTGATATTTATGAAATGCAAGTTGCCCCTTTGGCAATTGACCGTAATTTAATCCATCAGGATTGAGTAAGGCTTTTACTAAACCAATTTTGTTTGTGTCGTCACCTGTAATTTTTAATAAGCTTTCGTAGAATGCAAATTTTTCAATGTTAGTGAAGAACTGCTTCATAAATTCATCTTCTTCTGCTATTCTTTCAGCTTCTTCATCAGAAGTAGCCTTCTCCAGAAATGTATACAAATTCTTGAACATTCTGCTCGCAGCACCCGATGCAGGAACAAACTTTAATGCAACAAGACCGGTCGATAAAGAATTTTCAAATATAGAAACAAGGCGATCTTCTTCTTC
>CAYUEI010000257.1:0-1196 GCA_964443445.1 uncultured Prolixibacteraceae bacterium
ATAAAAGGGAATGTCAATGATATAAACTATAGCGTTAAGGGGAACCTCTTTTATCCCTATGTGTCATTTAATTACAAATTCTACAATGGATATCTTTTAAAGGAAACTTCTATTTTCAAACCATACATTGGTGCAGGCTTTTCTTATCTGATAGGAAATTCAAAGGGCGATAGTTTTGATTACCCAGGCGAGCAGTTTGGCCATTTCATTGATGAATTTGCTTTTACCTTCAATGCTGGATTTAAAACAGATGTCAGCCGGAGGGTGAGCGTATTTATCGAGGCTAATGGCAATCTCATGACTACAGAAGAGATTGATGGTGCCGCTGCCGATATGAAGAACGATAAATATATCGGGGCAAGGGTAGGAGTATTTGTTAAGCTTGGAGGACCAAAAGACTCTGACCGTGACGGTGTTACTGATGATATTGATGAATGTCCGGATACTCCGTTTGGTGTTGAAGTTGATGAAGTGGGCTGCCCGAAAGACAGAGACAAGGATGGAATACCTGATTATCTTGATGAATGTCCTGATGATCCGGGACTTCCGCAGTTTAATGGTTGTCCTGACCGTGATGGTGACGGCATAATTGACAAGATTGACGATTGTCCTGATCTGCCGGGAATTCCAAAGTATAATGGTTGTCCTGATACTGACGGTGACGGAGTTATAGACCCAAAGGATTTATGTCCTGATACACAGCCGGGTATAGTAGTAGATGAGTATGGTTGTCCGATAGACTCAGACGGCGACGGATTGACAGACGATGTTGACCAGTGTCCGGAAGAATACGGTCCAATGGAATACATGGGTTGTCCGGAACCACCGGAAGCTGTATGGCCGTTGCTGAACAAAGAAACGCCGATGGAAGTGTATTTTGAAACAGCAAAATCAGATATAGAGCCTGATCAAGAGAAAGAGCTTGGAGAAATTGTAAAATACATGTACGAGAACCCGACATTCAACATAAGGCTTTATGGAACAGCCGACCCGAGAGGAACAACCGAGTACAACGCCGAATTATCGGCCAGGAGGGTAGAAGCTGTTAAGAGATATCTCATGAAGAAGGGTATTCCTGAAAACCGAATCATGGTAAGAGCATTGGGAGAAGTACAGGAAGTCAAGTCAGGCAAGGACGAAGAGAACATGTCGATAGATCAGAAATACAGGAAAGCAAGGAAGGTGCAGTTTGAAAC
>CAYUEI010000257.1:1296-4336 GCA_964443445.1 uncultured Prolixibacteraceae bacterium
ATTTAATTATATTTGCAGCGCATTTTAAAATCTACATTCACAATGAATATTGAAGCACTTATCGGGCAGGATGTCCGCAATGCACTTAAATCTTTGTATGATGCTGAAATAGAAGAGAGTTCAGTACAAATACAATTAACAAAAAAGGAATTTGAAGGAGACTTGACAGTTGTAGTATTTCCTTTTACAAAATTCTCAAGAAAAGGTCCTGAGCAAACAGGATCCGACATTGGTGAATTTCTTATTCAGAACGTAAGCGAAATATCTAAATACAACGTAGTAAAGGGATTTTTAAACCTTGTTATTTCATCATCTTACTGGCTTAATCTTCTTAAGGAGATAAGTGAAAATGAAGATTTTGGTTTTAAGGCAGTTGCTGACGATTCACAAATTGCAATGGTTGAATATTCATCGCCGAACACAAATAAGCCTCTGCATCTTGGGCATATTCGTAATAACCTGTTAGGATATTCAATTTCGGAAATACTCGCAGCCAACGGTAAGAAGGTTGTCAAGACCAACATTGTGAATGACAGGGGTATACACATCTGTAAATCGATGTATGCCTGGCAGAAAGAAGGCAAAAATGAAACCCCGGAAAGCACAGGTATGAAGGGTGATCATCTCGTTGGAGAATATTACGTCAGGTTTGACAAGATGTACAAGAGCGAAATTGCTGCTTTGATGGAAAAGGGGATGAGCAAGGAAGAAGCTGAAAACAAGGCACCTTCAATGTGCGAAGCCCGTGAGATGCTTCGTAAATGGGAAGCCGGCGATCCTGAAATTATCAATCTGTGGAAGACAATGAATACCTGGGTTTATGCAGGATTTGATGAAACATATAAAAAACTGGGAGTTAATTTCGACAAGATATATTACGAATCGGAAACATATACAACCGGAAAAGAAGAAGTACTGAGGGGTGTTTCAGAAGGGATATTTGAAAAAAGAGATGACGGTTCGGTATGGGCAAACCTTGAAAATGACGGACTTGACCAAAAAATATTACTTCGTTCTGACGGGACTTCAGTATATATGACACAGGATATTGGCACTGCCAAACTGCGTTATCAGGATTATCCAATTGATCAGATGGTGTATGTAGTTGGGAATGAGCAAAACTATCATTTTCAGGTGCTGTCAATTCTGTTAGATAAGCTGGGATTCGCCTGGGGCAAAGACCTTTACCATTTCTCATACGGGATGGTAGAGCTTCCGCAGGGCAAGATGAAATCGAGGGAAGGCACAGTTGTCGATGCTGATGATCTGGTAGAAGGAATGATTGATGTTGCCAGAAAGACATCCGAAGAGTTGGGAAAACTGGAAGAATACAGTGAAGCCGAAAAAGCAGAGATATACAGGAAAATAGCATTGGGAGCACTTAAGTACTTCATTCTTAAGGTAGATCCAAAGAAAACAATGCTGTTTAATCCGGAAGAATCAATAGATTTCAATGGGAATACAGGACCTTTCATTCAGTATACCTATGCAAGAATACAAAGTGTACTGAGGAAAGCAACAGGAACAGGATTGACATGGAAAGTTGAAGATATAAATATCGAAACTGATCAGAAAGAGATAGAATTAATTAAAAAAATTAATAATTTTCCTGCCACGGTTGAAGAATCGGCAGGGTCATACAGTCCGGCGCTTATAGCCAATTATTGCTATGATCTGGTAAAAGAATTCAATCAGTTTTATCATGATATCACGATATTGGGAGAAAGTGATGAAAAGAAAAAACAACTAAGGTTGGTATTGGCAGAGAGTACAGCCAGGGTTGTAGAAAAAGGAATGAAACTACTTGGAATTGAATGTCCTGAGAGGATGTAAAAAAGGAAAAGTAAAAACGGGAATATATAGAATAGTTAAAATATTATAAAAAATAAAACTGAATCATGTTTGAAAATTTAAGTGATAAGCTGGAACGCTCGTTTAAGATACTTAAAGGGCAGGGAAAAATCACCGAAATAAATGTTGCTGAGACACTTAAGGAAGTAAGAAGGGCATTGCTTGATGCTGACGTCAACTTTAAGATAGCAAAGCAATTCACAGAAACCGTAAAGGAAAAGGCTTTAGGTCAGGATGTTTTGAATTCGATTAAGCCGGGACAGCTGATGGTTAAGCTTGTGCATGACGAGCTTACTGAGCTGATGGGCAGCACATCGACTGATATCAATGTTAAAGGAAATCCGGCAGTAATTCTTATCGCAGGGTTACAGGGTTCGGGAAAGACAACATTCTCCGGCAAGCTTTCAAAATACTTAAGAGAAAAGAGGGGAAAGAACCCGATGCTCGTTGCCGGTGACGTTTATAGGCCTGCAGCTATTGAGCAGTTGAAAGTGCTTGGACAGCAGAACAATATACCTGTTTACACAGAAGAAGGCAACATGAATCCTGTTGCAATTGCAAAAGAATCAATCAAATATGCAAAGCAAAGAGGGTATGACCTTGTAATCGTCGACACAGCAGGTCGTTTGGCTGTTGATGAAGAGATGATGAAAGAAATCACTGCTATCAAGAAAGCCATTGATCCTCAGGAAATTCTGTTTGTTGTTGACTCAATGACAGGGCAGGATGCAGTTAACACAGCCAAGGAATTCAATGACAGACTTGACTTTGACGGGGTTGTACTTACCAAGCTTGATGGTGATACACGAGGCGGGGCAGCATTGTCAATCAGGTCGGTAGTCAACAAGCCGATTAAGTTTGTAGGTACCGGTGAAAAGATGGATGCCTTGGATGTATTTCATCCGCAGCGTATGGCTGACCGTATTTTGGGTATGGGTGACATCGTTTCGCTTGTTGAAAAGGCTCAGGAGCAATTTGATGAAGAAGAAGCAAAGAGATTACAGAAGAAGCTGGCTAAAGACCAGTTTAACTTCAACGACTTTCTGAAGCAAATCAATCAGGTTAAGAAGATGGGTAACCTGAAAGACATAGCAGGCATGATTCCGGGAATGGGAAAAGCACTCAAAGATGTTGAAATAGAAGATGATGCGTTCAAACATATAGAAGCAATCATTTATTCAATGACACC
>CAYUEI010000258.1:0-4328 GCA_964443445.1 uncultured Prolixibacteraceae bacterium
AAATCAAAGGCTGGAAAAAATTGTTATCAATAAATTGAACAACAGCAAATACTATCACCATAAAAATCAAAAGCGGCAGGGTAACACTCATGAAATCGGCATTCACATTAATTGCAAGACCAATAAGTAAACCCACTACTGCACCTATCCATGGTCCTAGATAAGGGATAACATTAAACAGACCACAGATCAGACCTATGACCATTGCATCGGTAATACTCAGTCCTGCTATTTTTAAACCAATAGTATTAAGAATCATAACCAGAATAATTTCGAGAAGCAATCCAATAAGATATCTTCTGAGAAGTTCAGTAATTCTGTTGATACTTTTCGACATTCTATCTTCATAGCCGGAAGGAGTTATCATTAGAAGACCATTATTAAACATGTTTTCATCACGCAGAAAAAAGAAAGTGATAAAAGAAACAGAAAAAATACCAATCATTATATTTCCAACAGTTCCGGCAATAGTACCAAACATATCTGTAATTCTTGAAACTCTGAAAAATGAAGATAATTTGGTTCTTGCCAGATCAAGCAGTGAAGTATCTGAAAAAGAAATTGTCTGGTTAAACAAAAGCATGGTAACCTTATTTAAAGGACCTTCCAGTTGATTCAGATACCCTTTAAAATCGACGTTTGCAAGATCTTTAAATTCACTTGCTAGTATAGGAATCATTAATAGGAAAAATCCAAAAAATACAATCCATATAGCAAATAGAGTTAGAAGAGCACTAAACGACTTTCCGAATCTGATCTTCCATATTTTAACCTTAAGCAATACCCTTGTTAAAGGTCTTGCCATTGTAGCAAGTACTGCTGATATTAAAATATAAGAAACTATTGATCTGAAGTACCATGCGATAGCAATAACAATCAATGCCCCAAAGCCTATCAAAATATAACGAGTAGTTTTATTCATTCTTTTTTTTATCAAATTTAAACATTTATCCAACGTTTATAAAAGGTAATTTATTAATCGCCAAAACATTTTGACTTGATACATTAAAAACATATTCATTGTCGAAATATTTCAAGATACATTTTTTTTCTTTTCTTTGGATCATATACAATAGTTCCAGATTAATAATCACAGAATTAGTTAACCTGAAGAAATTGTATTTTTTGAGTACTTTATCTAAATCAGAAATCTTATGCTTTACAGTTTCCTTTAACCCATTTTTATGGGTCAACTCACATCCCGCACAAACACTTTTTATATAAACAATTTCTGAAGGGTTTATTAATAGAAAACCATTCCCGTATTTAAGATTAATTAACCCATGTTTTTCAATAATGGAATTCTCCCTTTCCGCAATCTCATCTTCATCTCTTATTGAAATTCCTTCAATTTGATCAATAAGCTTAACTGTGTCACTCAACAAAAAAGGTTTCTTTAAATAGTAATCCGGGCAATAGTCATCAAAAACATCATTTTCTGAAACACTATCTGGATAAGTGAAAACTATCTTCATGTTTTTAAATTGTTGCACTGAAGTTGATAAAAACTTATCCGACTCATTATTAAGCATAATTGAATCAACAAAAACAATATCGGGTTCATATAATTCTACTGTTTTTTTAAAACTTCGTAAACTTGAAAAAAAACCTATAGTAGAGATTCTGTTATCATTCCTTAACTGTTTTTTTATAATTCTTTCATGTTTATAATTACTTTCAAAAATAACAACCCTATAAATATTTATTTTTTCCATTGTTAATCCTTTTTAAAATTAGGCTAATTCTTTAAGTTTAAATGTTTCAAATGCACTTTTTGATATACTTAACTTCAATTTATTTTCCCCAATTTTCAAATAACATGACAGGGTGTTTTTGTCTATGTAGGAAATCATGAGAATATTAATAATAACTGAACGATTAATCCTTATAAAATGATAATCTTTCAAAACCAACTGAATTTTACCAAGGCTATAACTGGCAACAATTCTTCGTCCATCATTCAGGAAAAAGATTGAATATGAACCATCTGCAGTAATATAGATCACATTTTCAGTGTCTTCATAAAAATAACCGTCAATATTTGAGATTCTTATTTTCATAATAATTTATTTTTAAATATTAAACAAATTGGCATAAAGCCTCTATACAGCTCGACAATGAACTGCTTCAAAAGATTAAAAAATGAAAAGATTAAAAATTATAGAAAAAACACAACAATTCCGGACACGGCTACAAATGCTCCAACAATTTCATTAATTGTAAGTTTTTCTTTCATGATAATGTGAGAAGGTAACAGTATAAAAACAGGTACTGTTGCCATCAAAGTTGAAGCTATACCTAAAGTTGTATATTTAAACGCAACCATACCAAGTGAAACACCTAGAAAAGGTCCGAAAAATGAACCAATTAACAAGGCTTTTCTTGCCTTACTATCAGTAAAACCCTGAGGAACATTTCCCCATTTTTTCATTAATGAGATCAGAATAACGAACCCAATAATTCCTGTAATAACTCTTATTTGTGATGAAGCAAAAGGATCGTAATCTCCCATTCCAATTTTACTGAATACGGAGCCTACTCCTTGTCCAACTGCCCCTCCCAATGCCAGAAGGATTCCTTTCAATGGATAGCGAAATTGTTTTTTCCCGTTCTCTTTATCTTTTTTTAGAACAACTAAAGAAACTCCACCTAAAACCAGCCCCATACCAAACAAATTCATTCCTGTAAAAACTTCCCCCATCATAACCCAAGCTAAAAATGCTGAGATCGGTGGAGCCATACTCATTACCAGCATTGAAATTTTAGAACTGATATATTCATATGATTTAAACAGAAAGAAATCGCCCAATACAAATCCTATTAAGCCCGATAAACTTAAATAAATCCATGATTTTAATGAAGCATCCAAGGGTAACCATTGATTAAGAAAAATTTTACTGTATACTAAATAAAAGATAAAAGCCAATAGTAATCGAATCAGATTAACAGATAAAGATCCAATTCTTCTTGACGCATATTGAAAACTTATTGCTGTTGCTGTCCAGCAAATTGCAGTTCCTAAACCGGCTATCTCACCAAAATAATTCATAATTGCATTAGTTAAAAACAATCACATTTACTCTTTTCCTTTTTAACATTTCAGTTTCACTGAGGGTTTTAAAACAAGAGGACTATGTTACCTTTTTAAACCCATTAAAAGTAATGCTCTAGCATAATCCTCTATATCTATATCATACGCAAGTAATTCTTTCAAATTCCCTTGTGTACAAACTTACAGATGATAATTTTTAATATAATGTTAAAAAAAGTTAAAAATTCTTAAAAAATCTTAAAATCGAAGACATCATTAGTATATATTGCTGATTTATAGATCTATAGATATGTTTTCCAATAAACAACTGCTAATTGACATTATGTCTATATGTTTAATATGCAGAATTTAACAACAAATGTTAATATGTAAATATAAAAGGGGAAATTTCTTAAAAAAACTTAAATATTAAAATTGTGATAAAAATTGGCGTCATTTTTTTACTGTGTCGCATAAGATTGAAAAATAGAAATTATATTTAAATATACTATTTACGACTAATAAAAGGCCATTTCTTATTCGCCCACAGAATCAAAACAACACCTCCCAAAATAAATGGAATGCTTAATATTTGCCCCATATTAAGCATCATTCCTGCTTCAAAAGCTTCCTGATCTTCTTTAATAAATTCAATTAAAAAACGGGCTGTAAATACCATTATGAAGAACACTCCTGATATTAATCCAGTTTTAGATTTAGCATCCGTTTTCCAATACATCCTGTTAACTACAAAGAAAGTAATCAGATAAGCAATGGCCTCATAAATTTGAGTTGGGTGTTTAGGAATATTTTCTCCATTTCTTTCAAAAATAAATCCCCATGGCAAGGAAGTTTGCATACCGTAAATTTCGGAATTCAAAAGATTACCTGTCCTAATCAACATTGCTACAATTGCAGTTGGAATGACTACCCTGTCTATTGTCCAGAAAACATTCTTTTTAGTATAGAATTTAGCATGTATCAGTAAGGCAATGAAAATTCCTATTACTCCACCGTGACTGGCCAGTCCGCCTGCTCTGGTATTGAAAATTTCTAAAAGATGCTGGGAATAATAATCCCAGGCATAAAAAAACACATGACCTAATCTCGCCCCAACAATAGTACCCAGCACTATAAATATAAACAGGCTATCAAGTAATTTTACATTTTCCTTTTCATGCTTAAGGAATTTCTCAACCATTTGCAATCCAATGATAAATCCGATTGCAAACATCAATCCGTACCACCTGATGGAAATACCGAATATTTTAAACAATTCCGGATTAAAATCCCAATG
>CAYUEI010000259.1:0-4282 GCA_964443445.1 uncultured Prolixibacteraceae bacterium
AATATTCAATTACTTGTTCCGTCCATGTTGGTCCATTAATATAAAACATTCCGTTATTATAATTTACAGGTTCAATTCCCATTTGTGGAGTTTTCTCCCAGTCCGATAATTCAGAACAATACGGGTAAGGTCTTTTATCATACATCATATAATGACAAGAGCTCCAAAGTTTATCATCGGGACCAATAAAGAGTGAATTATGTCCTGTTTCGCAATATGGGTCTTCTGAATCATTAAATTTAAGATTAGAATATCCTCCGGAAATTGCAAGTTCAGGGCGGTATCCTTTTTTACGGGTGCCAAATATTGGATTAGGAGAAACTAATTCCCAAGGGCCAAGCGGATTAGATGATTTGAGCAGCCCTACTTCGTAGCCGCGGGTCCATGTAGAGAAAAACATAAAATAAACATTGTCTTTTTTGATGACAAAAGGTCCTTCTATTCCACCGATTATCCAATCAGGATAGCCCGGTGTTTTTTTATCAAGAAACTTTTCGGCAGGAGATATCAGTTTCCCGGAATTAAGGTCAATTTTAGCCTGAAAAAGGCCATTTCCACTACAATAAAAATATACTTGCCCGTCTTCATCTTCAAAGAGTGTAGCATCGTTATTATACTGCGGAGTAAGTGGTCCATTGACCAGTGAATAGGGTCCGGTAATCTTGTCGGATGAAAACAGCCATACGCTATGGGTAGACATTCCTTTAGGATCGTCTTTAGTAACTTTACCACTGTTTACAGTGAGCCAGAACTTATTTTGAATAAAATGAATTTCTGGAGCCCAAAATCTGCCGTTATATGGACAATCGGCCGGAAGCTTTGAAGCATCAATAATCCATGAATGTTGTTTCCAATTTAAACAGTCGTCAGACTCGAGAAGCCGTACCCCTGGATTAGGACCTGTCCATACAGGATTTGAGGTTCCTGTACAATACCATTTCTTATCAACTTTAATAATACAATGATCGCGCATTGAGATTGAAGTATCACGGGTAATTGGGTTTGTATACTTAAATGAATTCTTTGATGAATACTCTGAAGTGTTTCCCGGATTATTCTGAGAAAAACAGGTATGTATTGCAAACAACTGAATTATAAATATTAGGATGTATTTTTTGATCATAAGCTTCATTTATTTTGAAAAGCTCAAATTATTTGAGCCTTTCATAATCTTTCCTTATTATTTCGTTGAGCTCATTAACCGGGCGCTCAATACCTTGAGGTATAGGCATATTGCTGAATTGTTGAAAATAAAGTATACATGCATCTTTCCATACCTGTGCATTGGCACTTTGTTCCCTTAATTTACTTTGAACTTCTGAGAAACGCTGATAATCTGTGTATATACCTGCCTTATCCCATACTTTTTGAAATTCTCGTACCTGTCTGACTCCTTCATCATATTTCCAGCACATTTCATCCCATAAGGTCATTCCGCTTTTTAACCTGAAGTCCCAGGGAAGATGATGAAACCATAATAAGAATATTTCTGGACAAGACCTGGGATCAGAAAATAGTGAATTTAATGGTTCATGATATTGACTTACAGCATTGCTGCCTGATATAGTACGGTCAAATCCTATTCCGTTTTTATCAGCCTGATGATAATAGGGAGGAGTCCAGTCTTTACGGACTCCCTTTGGTCCCCACCAGGGACCGGGGCCATAATGTTCGTTAGCTGCAAAAATATGATGTAATCCCAGAGGCATCATATAATTTACCGTAGCTTCACGACTTTCAAGCATTATTTGTTTTACCGGATTCAGAAAGTTGATATCCCATTCTATATCAAAACCTGTTTTTTCATCAATATTGCCAAAAGAAAGCCTCAGCCATTCGTCGGCAATTTTATCACTACTTAAAGTGTAATCCCATGCCTGACGTCCAAATGCATACCAGTTTGACTGAGCAAAATGATGACCGCACCAGTTTTCATCAAGACCTATATTTGCAACACCTGCTATTGCAGTATATTTATGGGGAAAGATTGATCCATCGGTACATGCAGCAACTGTGCTTCCTTTGCCATTCTGGTATGTTTCGCTGTGGAGAAACTCTTCCCACATCGGAGCAAGATATGCAAGGTGAATTGAATGTCCGAGATATTCCTGAGTTATTTGAAGCTCCGACATGACAGGTGTTTTTTTCATCGCCCCAAATAACGGACTGAATGGTTCTCTTGGCTGAAAATCAATGGGGCCGTTTTTTACCTGTATTATTACGTTGTCACGAAATTTTCCATCCAAAGGAATGAATTCATTACATGCTTGTTTAGCCCTGTCTTCATCATTCGACTGATAAACAAATGCTCTCCACATTACAATACCTCCAAAAGGTTTAAATGCGTCAGCAAGCATATTTGCTCCATCAGCATGAGTTCTTCCATAATCCTGCGGACCCGGTTGACCTTCACTGTTTGCTTTAATAAGGAAGCCTCCGAAATCGGGTATTAATTTATATATTTCTTTAACTTTATTGTTCCACCATTTTACAACTTCAGGATCCAATGGGTCTGAATCTTTCAATCCTCCTATCATTGATGGAGATGAAAATTTTACTGATATATAAGTTTTGATTCCATAAGTACGCAATACATCTGAAATGGCTTTTACTCTGTTTAGAATCCCTGGAGTAAGCATGTCAGGAGATGCATTCACATTATTTATGACCGATCCGTTTATCCCAATCGAAGCATTTGCTCTTGCATATTCTTGCCAGAGTTGTTTGTCTTTTTCGGTAACGACCAAAGAATCTTTACCTGTGCGCCAGAAAATAGAATAACCGGCATAGCCCCTTTCTATTGTTCCGTCAAGGTTATCCCAATGGTTTAGTATCCTTAGATTGAAAGAAGGGTTGCATACTTCTTCATTTATCGACTGCCTTGTATGTTGACGACGCAACATTTCATAGGCACCATACAAAATGCCATTCTCTGTATTTGCCCTTATAGAGTTTGGAGTAATCCTGAATCCATCACCACTGATTGCTTTGTCTTCCTTTAATATCAACTCAATGCTTGATCCGCTTGTTCCATTCCACCCCTTTTGTAACTCATCTTTTGCAAGGGAAATAACCTGCGAATTACTTTTTGTAACTACATTAACTGGTTTTGATCCTGAATAACGAAGCCAAAGTTGATGACCTGTCTCTGCTTTAAGACAAAATGCCATCGACATAATAATTAAAATTGAACAGAAGTACTTCATAAGTCTAGTATTTAATTCAAATTAGTTAGTGTTTCAAAATAATTAACAACAATTGCTTTAAAATGCTCAAGTGTCAAGTTAACTATCACTTGCAATATACATTTTTTATTTTTTCTTAAATAAGTAATTTGTTCTGTATGTAATGCAGAATTATAATTTTATCCTATTTTACTTAAATAGTAAAAGCAAGCCCGGAAATAACATGCTTTATATAAGTATTTAAAATGTAATTATTTAGATTCGGATTCCGATATTTTATTGCTTATTTTAAAGTAGTCGAAATCAACATGTCCACCGGGATTTAAAGTTGAATAATAGAATAATCCATATCTGTATCCCATAAACTGAGGTATTGTATAAGACATTTTCAACTGTGATCCTATTATCTTCCATTCCTTGCCATTAATGCTATAATAGAAGGAAGCAACATCCCTTAAATCATTAAAGTCACATTCTGCCTTGAGGAAAACATTTTCATTTGTAACAGGAATTCGTTCTATTTCTTTAACATCTCCTGATTCTGAACTTACCATTACAATAAAGCATTTGCCATTTTCCTTTTTTACTCCAACCAAGCCATATTTCTTCTGTAATAAAGACAATCCCGAAAAGTCACCATCATTCATCCCTGTTACATTGATAGAGGTAGAACCTGAGCATTCCGGACCAATTGTTCTTTGGGTTAATGTATTCCTGGCTAACAAGAAATCATTGTCAATACGATTGGTTTTAAGTCGAAGGAAACCTTTTTTTCCATCTATCGACCATAATGAATTATCCGGATTATGGTTCCATTGCCAGACAAGAGGAAGTGTTGCATCCTTCTTTTTTCGTTTAAAATCGTCAGAGGCAACTATACCCGGTATTAAACCTTTACCAGCTGGCAAATCTAATGTCATTGGAACTTTTCCATCAATACCAAGTACAGGCCACCCATCTTCCCATTTAACAGGAACAAGATATGGAATCCGACCTACTGAACCATTATCTCTGAAAAGATAAGCATACCATTTCCCGTCAGGTGTATCAATAAGCCCTCCCTGAGCAACTCCTTTATCTTGTAAAGCAACCCGGCC
>CAYUEI010000260.1:0-4279 GCA_964443445.1 uncultured Prolixibacteraceae bacterium
ACAACTTATAAAATTTACTAGATATGTCAAAAGAAATTAAATTCGATATTGAAGCCCGTGACCTTTTGAAAAAAGGTGTAGACAAATTGGCTGATGCTGTAAAAGTAACATTAGGACCTAAAGGACGTAATGTTATCATTGAAAAGAAATTTGGTGCACCACAAATAACCAAAGATGGTGTAACTGTAGCTAAAGAAATTGAATTATCAGATTCATACGAGAATCTTGGAGCACAAATGCTTAAAGAAGTAGCTTCAAAGACAGGTGATGATGCAGGTGATGGTACAACTACTGCAACTGTTCTTGCACAATCAATAATCACTGTGGGTTTGAAGAACGTAACAGCCGGTGCAAACCCAATGGATTTGAAAAGGGGTATTGATAAGGCAGTAAGTAAAGTGGTGTCAAGTATCAAGGAACAATCGCAAAATGTAGGCGATGACTTCAGTAAAATTGAACAGGTTGCCCGTATTTCAGCCAATGGAGATGAAACAATAGGCAAACTCATTGCTGAAGCAATGGAAAAAGTAAATAAGGAAGGTGTTATCACTGTGGAAGAATCAAAAAGTACTGATACATACGTTGATGTAGTTGAAGGAATGCAATTTGACAGGGGATACATTTCAGCTTATTTCATTACAAATACAGAAAAAATGGCAGCTGAGCTTGATCATCCATATATTCTTATTTATGACAAGAAGATTTCAACAATGAAAGATCTTCTGCCAATACTTGAAGCATCAGCGCAAACAGGTCGTCCATTATTGATAATTGCTGAAGATGTAGATGGAGAAGCTCTTGCAACTCTTGTAGTTAACAGATTGAGAGGATCATTGAAGGTAGCAGCTGTTAAAGCTCCCGGATTTGGTGATCGTCGTAAAGAAATGCTTGAAGATATAGCTGTTTTAACAGGAGGAACTGTTATTACCGAAGAAAAGGGAATGAAGCTTGAGCAGGCCACTTTAGATATGCTTGGTGTTGCTGAAAAAATTACTATTGACAAAGAAAACACAACAATTGTTAACGGTGGTGGTGAACAAAGCAATATTGTAGCAAGAGTAGCTCAAATAAAGAAACAAATTGAAGTTACAACTTCAGACTATGATAAAGAAAAACTTCAGGAAAGACTCGCTAAACTTGCAGGTGGAGTAGCCGTACTATATGTAGGTGCAGCTTCTGAAGTAGAAATGAAAGAAAAGAAAGACAGGGTTGATGATGCATTAAGTGCAACAAGAGCTGCTGTTGAAGAAGGTATTGTTCCAGGTGGTGGAGTTGCTTATATAAGAGCTATTTCTTCACTTGAAGGACTTGTAGGAGAAAATGACGATGAAAACACAGGTATCGAAATAGTAAAACGTGCTATTGAAGAGCCATTACGTCAGATAGTAATTAATGCAGGTAAAGAAGGAGCAGTTGTTGCTCAGAAGGTTAAAGAAGGAAATAATGACTTTGGATATAATGCAAGGACTGATGAGTATCAGAATTTCTATGATTCAGGAGTTATTGATCCGGCTAAAGTAACACGTATTGCGTTGGAAAATGCCGCTTCAATTGCAGGTATGTTCTTAACAACAGAATGTGTACTTGTTGAAGAAAAGGATAATAATCCTCAAATGCCTTCACAGGGAATGGGTGGTGGAATGCCAGGAATGATGTAATTTAAAAAAACAACCAGGATAAGTGATAAAATCCCGGCCTTATAGGTCGGGATTTTTTATTTTAAAAAAACCGTTCATTGGCTAAAACATGACATTCATAAAGAAAATTGAGTCATTCACTAAGTTTTTTTGCAATAGGTATATTTATTTTTCACTTTTGAAATCAAATGTGAAAAAGCAAATAGGTTTTTAAAATAAAAAGACAGTCTTAAGGCGAGTGGTTGCTCCGGAAATTCCATGGACTCCCAAAGTTGTTCCCCTTATCAAAAAACAACTTTACTCTCAAATAGTGCAGGGCAACCAAAATCCCGATCAATTATGACCGGGATTTACTTTTTTACTATATGACAATTTTTCAAACAGAATATTCAGTAGAAAAGGATATACTTATATGATGGGGATAGTTGTGAAACAATATCTTTTTGTGAGTTCCATTCGATTTAATATCAAAACCTTAACAGATATAGTAATTTGAATTACCAATTTAAGAACATATTACCATTTCTAAGTTTATTTATCAATTCAGATAAGCTAAGATTAATTCTTGGAATTCTTAAGCGAATAATGCCTTCTTCAACTCTTGAAGGCGTAAATATTTCTTCAATAATATTGCTGTATTTTTGACCTATAACATTTCTTTTAAGTTTAAGGGTAGGAGACATTTCACCTGTTTCAGGTGACCACTCGTCGGCAATTAATCTGAAACGCTTAATTTCTTCAACTTGACCTAACGATTTATTAATTTCACTTACTTCCTTTTGGATTGTAGAAATGATTTCAGGGTTTAAGATTATATCTTCCTTGTTTGTATATGCAATGCCTTTTTGTTCGCACCATTTCTGTAGATAAGAAAAATCAGGGACGATTAATGCAGAAGCGAATTTTTCATTTTCACCAACGACCATTGCAAGCTGGATAAACATAGATTCCTTAAGTTTATTCTCAATCATTTGAGGTGCTATATACTTTCCTCCTGAAAGCTTGAATATTTCCTTCTTGCGGTCGGTTATTTTCAAGTATTTACCCTCAACAAATTTTCCAATATCACCGGTATGAAAGTATCCGTTTTCATCAATAGCATTTCGAGTGAGTTCAGGTTCTTTATAATAACCTAACATGACATTTGGGCCTTTGCAAATAATTTCACCATCTTCAGCAAGTTTAACATCAACACCGGGTAAAACTATTCCGACAGTTCCTATTCGGATCTCATTAGTAGTAAGATTGCTGACGGCAATAACAGGAGAAGTTTCGGTTAAACCATAACCTTCAAGTGTTTTAATGCCTGCAACGCCCAATACTCTTGCAATACGTGGTTGAAGGGCTGCACCACCAGAAACAATAACTTCGACTTGTCCGCCAAGAACGGCTCTCCACTTCGAATAAACAAGATGGTCGGCAAGCCTTCGTCTTTGATTAAAGAACCAAGAGAATTTTTTGCCATAATCGAATTTCCTGCCTAACATTATTGCCCAAAAGAAAATGGCTCTTTTTAAACCTTTCAGTTCTTTTCCCTTACCGATAATGCCATCGTAAATACGTTCAAGAAGGCGGGGTACAGTATTGAATATATGAGGTTTTATTTCCTTGACAGCATTCATAATATGACCGAGATTGGCTATATAATAAATGCTTATTCCTTTATATTGGAAATGATAATTCATGCTCCTTTCATATACATGACAAAGGGGTAGAAAACTAATTGCTCTTGCCTCTTTGCCTAAATGATGATTATTTGCATGTTCAGAAAAATTAGACACAAGATTGGTATGAGAAAGCATAACTCCTTTTGGCACGCCAGTAGTTCCTGAGGTATAAATAATAGTCGCAAGATCATCAGGGGAAATACTATTTTTTATTTCAGTCAGTTTCTCCTTTTCATGATATTCAGAACCTGAATCACGAAGAGTAGTCCAATGTTTTACTCCTTCGATTTTATCTAATGAATATATGTCTTCAAGTTTATCAATCTCTTCTATAATTGGGCCGATTTTGTCATACAATTTTTTATCCCCTACGATTACTATTCTTGCTTCACAGTGTTCAAGAATATACTTATAATCCTCAATACTGATAGTGGGATAAATAGGAACATGTACTGCTCCAATCTGGGCTATTCCCAAATCAAAGAAATTCCACTCGGGTCGGTTGGTAGTGACAGTAGCAATCTTGTCACCCTTATTTATGCCTAATGATAAAAGGCCACAGCTAATATCATTTGTGATTTCTACATATTCCTTTGAGGAGTAAGTATACCAGTTTTGACCATCTTTGCCTCCAAGGGCTACTTTTTTATCGGCATACTCATTCTTATATCGATCGAGCAGATCAAATGTTCGCTCAACCTTGTGGTAAGCAACTTCCATAACTATTTTAAAATTTCCAGATTTCCGGTCTCTAAAGTAGAATATTTACCGAGGAAAGAACAATAAAATGATAATGTATAGGAAATTTTAAGAGTGACTTCATTATAACTATCACATATTGAGATGTGTAATTTATAATTGGAGATTTATTAAATTCGAATTTGTTAAATTATTATTTGAAAAATTTGATGTAAATAAATAAATAATGGGATATAACAAATAATTATATCCCATTATATATTACAGATTTATATA
>CAYUEI010000261.1:0-4268 GCA_964443445.1 uncultured Prolixibacteraceae bacterium
TTATTTGTGATGATATGGTTCTCCTTTTATAATAGTCATTGCTCTATAAAGTTGTTCTGAAAAAATCAGTCTAACCATTTGATGAGAAAAAGTCATCTCCGATAAAGATATTTTCATATTTGCCCGATTATATACATTTTCTGAAAATCCATAAGGTCCCCCTATCACAAAGACTAAATTCTTCGTGCCGGATATCATTTTCTTACGGATAAACTCAGCAAATGATAAAGAAGAAAATTTATCACCTTTTTCATCCAATAAAATTAGTTCATCTGTTGATTTTAAACAATTTAAAATAAGCATACCTTCTTTTTGTTTTTGAAGATCTTCTGAAAAGCTTCCTGTATTTTTCAAAGCAGGAATAACTATCTCATTAAAAGACATATAGTGATTAATCCTCTTGAAATAATCAGAAATACCCTTCACCAGATATTCAGCTTCAGTTTTCCCGACAACAATAAGAGTAATCTTCATAAAATAGATTAAAATTTGTAGAAAATTATTTTCGTGAAATTACAAAATTTATAAAAGCATGTTAATAAAATAAATGTTAGCACGTTTTTTGCTAATAGTTAATCGTTTAAAAATTTAGAATTTTACATTTTGAATATAAATCAAAGTAGATTTGAAATTTATATGTAATTTCATAATCTCAAAATGGAGTTTCAAAAAAGAATTAAGATAATGACAAAAAGAATTAAAATATTACTGATAACAATGATATTAGCTGTAATGTCTCTAATATCAACTGCACAGATTCCTGATGAAATAATAATGAGTCTGAAAACTGGAAATTCTGTTAAGCTTTCAGGATATTTCAATCAGAATGTTGAATTAGTTGTTTTAGAGAATGAGAATGTATATAGTAAATCACATGCTCAGCAAGTTATCAATAATTTTTTTAAAAAAAATCCTCCTGTAAAATTTTCAATAATACATCAGGGTGGTAAAGGTGATTCTAATTACGCAATAGGAACATTAGAAACTCAAAATGGAAGTTTCAGAGTTTACTTTTTAATAAAGACTGTAAATCAGGCTCCGTTTATACATCAATTAAGAATAGAAAAGCAGACTGAATAAACGAATTTTAATACTTTTCAGATCATTATAGGAATTTAATGAAAATTTGGAAGAAATCTTATGATATAAGAATCAAACGGATGATTTTGCCATTAATTAATTGGGCAAAAAGGGTGTCTTTTCCTGGTTTTGATAAAATTCCTTTATATGATGTAAGTATATTATTTTTCAAAGGACTCAGAGATGGTTCAATTAGCATCAGAGCTGCTGGTGTATCATTTAATCTTTTTGTAGCAGTATTTCCTGCTATCATTTTCTTTTTCACATTAATACCAATTATTCCGATTCAAGATTTCCAATCTGAATTACTACTCATGATTGAATCAATGGTTCCTGATACAGTATACAAATCATTACAAAAATCCATAGAAGAGATTATAATTATTCCTCACGGGGGTTTATTATCGGTAGGAGTAATTACAGCACTTTACTTCTCTACAAGTGGTATTGTTTCTCTTATCAGTGCTTTTAATGCATCTGTAAATGTCACAGATACAAGAAGTTGGTGGGAAATACGTCTAATTTCAATCTTTCTGGTATTGATTTTATCGATACTTATAATAACAGGAATAGGCTTGATTACTTTTACGCAAACAGTTCTTAATCATCTGGTTAAAGAAGGTATCATGGAACAGGGTTTAACGTTCTATTTCATTACAATAGGTAAATGGATAGTTATTTTAGCATTATTTTATTTTGCTTTTTCCTTTTTATTTTTTCTTGCCCCGGCAAGGAAAAGCAAATGGAAATTTATATCCGCTGGTGGTACTTTATCAACATTACTATCAATTGTAATTACCTTAGGGTTAAGCTTCTATATTGATCATTTTGGAAAATATAATGCTCTTTACGGTTCCTTAGGCACAATTCCAGTTATAATGCTTATGATTTATTTAAACTGCATGTCATTAATTATTGGCTTTGAACTAAATCAGGGTATTGTTGCAGCAAAGAGCATTAATTCGTAGTTTTAGAATTAAAATAATTATTCAGGATTGTTGCTTTACTTTTTCCTACAACAGATACAAGTTCTTTAAAGGATGCTTTTCGTATTAAATCAACAGTTTTAAAAGACTTTAATAAATTTTCTTTAGTCGTATTTCCAATACCTTTAATATTATCAAGTTCAGACTTTATCATTTGTTTTTCCCTTTTTCCCCTATGATGAGTAATTCCAAATCTATGAGCTTCATCCCTCATTTTTTGAATAAGTTTTAAAGTTTCAGAAGTCTTATCAATATATAATGGAAATTGGTCCTCAGGGTAATAAATCTCTTCAAGTTTTTTAGCGATTCCTATAATGGGTATTTGGCCTTTTAATCCAAGTTTATCCAAAGATGATAAGGCAGAACTAAGTTGCCCTTTGCCCCCATCGACAATAATAAGGTTCGGTATTTTAGAACCTTCTTCAATAACCCTTTTATATCTTCTATATATAATTTCTTCCATAGAAGCAAAATCATTGGGGCCCTCGACTGTCTTAATATTAAAATGTCGGTATTCCCTTTTAGCTGGTTTGGCATTTTTGAAAACCACACATGAGGCTACAGGATTTGTGCCCGACAGGTTACTGTTATCGAAACATTCAATGTGGAAAGGGATATCTTTTAATCTTAAATCCTTTTGTGCAGTCTTAAGAATCCTTTCAGAGGGAATTTCGTTTATTTTATTCAAACTTGATTTCTTTTTTTCAAGAACATAAAACTTCACATTCTTTTCTGATAGTTCCAATAATTTTTTCTTTTCCCCTCTTGTTGGAACAGTATATTTAACACTATTTAATTGAAAAGAAGGTTTAAAAGGAACTATTATTTCTCTTGAGTCGCTATGTATTTTTTGCCTTATTTCAGTTATTCCGGTTAATAATAAATCTTCATCTGTTTCTTCTATCCGTTCTTTTAATTCAATCGTAAATGATTGTATTACAACTCCATCAATAATTCTTAAGAAATTTATATAAGTTATTTGTTCTTCTTTCTTCAAACTATATACATCAACGTTTTTTATTGAAGGGCTTACTACAGTAGATTTAGCTTGGAATTTTTGAATAATATTTAACCTTTCTTTAATTTTTAATGCTTCTTCAAATTTCAATTCGCAGGAATATTTATTCATCAACTTTTTAAGATCTGAAATTACAGTTCCAATATTGCCCTTTAATATACTAGTTATTTCAACTAATCTCACCATATAATCAGATTCATCTTGAAGCATTTCACAGGGTCCCAGACAATTCCCTATATGATATTGAAGGCATACTTTAAATTTTCCACGTGAAACATTTTCTTCAGAAAGTAAATAATTACATGTTCTTAATTTATAGGTATGAGATAAAAAATCAACTAATGTTTTAGAAAGTAACCCCGAAGTAAAGGGACCAAAATACGATGATCCATCTTTATCTAATTTTCTGGTTTGAAAAACCCTTGGAAATCTTTCATTTTTAATACATATCCAGGGATATGTTTTATCGTCTTTTAAAAGAATATTATATCTGGGCTGATATTTCTTGATTAAATTATTTTCAAGTATGAGGGCATCATGTTCGGTTTCAACAATGATGGTCTTAATGTCACAAATATTTTTTACCAGAACTTCTGTTTTTCTATTATTGTGAACTTTTGAAAAATACGATGAAACTCTTTTTTTTAAATCTTTTGCTTTCCCTACATAAATAATTCTTTCATCTTTATCAAAATACTGATAAATACCTGGTTCATTAGGTAAAGCTGAAACAATATTTTTAATCTTTTCGTTATTCACATTTATTATTCTTGTAGATTAATAAACTCAAATTTATTAACATCAAATAATCCTCTATCTCCTATTTTCAATTCCGGAATAACTAATAATGACATAAAAGATAAAGTAATGAAAGGATTTTTCATTTTGCACCCCATTTGAGTAATATGATCATTTAATTTAGAGTACTTATCTATTACATAATCGGCTGATTCAACAGACATTAAACCCCCAATTGGTAATTTTAATAATTCTGAAGAATTACTATTCACATATGCAATTCCACCCATAGAATTCTGTAATATATCTATAACTTTACTTATAAAAATATCACTTGTACCTACTACAATTATATTATGAGAATCATGCGCAATAGTACTTCCCATTGCTCCTTCCTTGATTTTAAATCCATTTATAAATCCAATAGATGGTTTTGCTTTAGTATA
>CAYUEI010000262.1:0-4245 GCA_964443445.1 uncultured Prolixibacteraceae bacterium
TGAAATATTGCGGATTTTTATTCGAATCTCTTGTATATCAAAATCTTAAAGTATATTCCAAGGCAAATGATGCCGAAATTTTTCATTACAGAGACTCAACAGGCTTAGAAGTAGATGCAATCATACAACAAAGTAGCGGGGCATGGGCTGCATTTGAAGTTAAACTCGGAATAGGAATGCTCGATGAAGCTGCAAAAAATCTTTTGAAATTTAACGAACTGATTGATGAGAAAAAGTATATAAAACCGGCATCTTTGAATATTATAACCGGAACAGGAATGAGCTTCATCCGACCTGACGGAATAAATGTAATTTCGCTGGCTTCGCTTGGTAAATAGTTGTTAGTGCTACGCACGTTATCGCTTCGCTCTGTTAATCGTAGCATCCCTCTCCCCCTTTTAAGTCGCGTACCTTAGATTTGATTTTAATATAAGAAATGATTGATAATTTTGTATTCTATATAATACATTTTCTTTGATTATTTGTATTTTGTATTATATATTTTGAACTATTTAGTATTCAATTTGTCCGAAATATTTAAGACCCCGGACTTTAAGGTAGAAATTATTATTACTTATTGTTTTACTCATAATTAAAAAAACTACCTTTTTCTTAAATGTTTTACTTATGAGTGTAGTCGTTAAAAAACTGTCAATGCCTAAATAACGTTGACCAAATTTGATACATTACAATCTTGTAGGTGCTTATTACATTCGACCTTACATTATCTGAACCTGAATTAAAATTTAAAAATTGCTTGATTTTTCACTTATAAGTATATTATTTTATATTTGCAAATCTTATTAAAAAAATGAAGTCAAAACTTGTCAAACTTATTCAATTCAGCGGATCCAAAGCATCTATATATGGTGTCTGGTTTGAATATATGCAAAAAACTTCATTTGATTCTTTCATATTAGAAAATAAAAATGTATTTTTAAGTGAACTAAAAGATATAATTTCTCGTTTAAAGAGTATCGGAAATGCTACTGGAGCAAGAGAACAATTCTTTAAAATCAATGAAGGCATCCCCGGCGATGGCGTATGCGCCTTGTACGATAGCCCTGATAAAAAACTCAGGCTTTATTGCATCAGATATGGTACTTTAATTGTTATCACAGGCGGTGGTGGACCAAAGGAAGTTCAAAAACTCCAGCAAAACAATAAACTTAAAGATGAAAATTACTTTTTACGTGATATATCGCTGCAAATAACAGAAAGACTAAAAGACGGCGAGATATGGTTCACAAATGATAAAATGGATTTTGAAGGCAATCTTGAATTTAATGATGAAGACTATGAATAAAACAGAAATATATTACAGCCCGATTCTTGATGAGTTAATGCAGGAAATAACTCCTGAAGAACTCGAAAGAACAGAAAAAAGAATGCTTCTTGCAGCTCGTATTGACGATGCTATCAAAGCAAAAGGCTGGAAAAGAAAAGACTTTGCAGAAGCATTAGGTAAAACACCCTCAGAAATTACAAAATGGCTGAGTGGCACCCATAATTTTACCTCTGATACTCTTTTTGATATAGAACATGTATTAAATATCAAATTGGTAAGACTGGATGACAGACCCCGGGAGGTAATTAAAACATATATCTTTAATGTAACCTCTCAAGCGACTCAAGAGCCTCAAGGTTATTGGAGTACTATCATTTACAATAAAGGTCTTAAGCAATCCTATAAAGCTAAGAGTCAATTTAACACAGCCAATTCAAATTAATCATGTCTACACAATGAAAAATAAAACAGAAATATCTATAAACTTTCAATTAAAAGGTATTGAATTATTGGAAGCATGCTTAAACCATCCCCAACATGCTATCGCTGATTTGAAAGTTTTTCATTTTGATATTAAGATAGAACACAAGTTAAGTGTTGAGAATAAAATTATTGCAGTACTTATTTATGTTGACTTATTTAATGAACAAAGAAATATAAAACTTGGCTCAATATCTTCAAGTTGTATATTTGAGGTTTCAAATATGCCTGATTTTATTGACACAAAGAACAACAGCGTTAACCTACCTGAGGATTTTCTTACAACTGTAAACTCAATAACCATTTCAACAGCAAGAGGAATTATGTTTAATCAATTCAAAGGCACATTCCTTCATAATGCTTTTCTTCCTATTGTTGACCCAAAATCGTTTATAAATCAAAAATAATCGTATATAATCTTATAGGCAAATTTTCTACATTTCTCCACTCTACGTGCAGATTATTTTCCCTTATATATCCTTGCTTAACGGTTGAAGTTTTTTTCGGAAAAGAAAACGATCTTCTATGGTGCCCTGAGCTGCTTTTTTTTGATGCGTATAAGGGCGTTATTTATCACATCGGGCAACTGACGGTGGATTGTTCCCTTTTGCACGACAAACTGTCCCGCTTCGTCAGGAAATCCCTTCTTCAGGCAATACATAAGATCTTTCGAATATCCTGTATTTTGATATTGGTGAAAATACCTTATATATCCCGCCCGGGCAGCGGCTTTTTTGTATTTCGAGATCGTACTGTAATCAAGATCAAGAACTTTTGCCAGGTACCTGTTTGGCATTTCTGATTTTCCAAAATACGCATTCATGGCCGGCATACTCTTACTGGCACGTCCTTCTTTCCGCACCGGCTGCCGTTCAATCCAATCTTTGCGTCTCACCTGCCACGCTATTACCGCGGCATACAGAAAGGGGCGAAATGTACGGAAATCGTCCGTTTCAAATACTACCCCCGTCTGTGTAGGTATCCTGAGCTTGTAACATAAGCGGGTAAAACTTATCACCCGGTAACTGTTTGTATATGAATTTACCGTAACCCATTTATTCTTAACAAGCCAATCGAGGTTTGAGAAGAATGTTTCGGAGCATATTATCTCCAGAAAATCGCATGCATCATTCATCGATTTTTCATCTAATTTAAACTGCCCGCTCGACACCTTCTTCATATAGAGAAACAGTCTGAGCTGATTCACTATCTTGTTGGAAAGAGAGTAAGAAATAAGGGTTACCGGTATATTCAAAGGTTAGTTTTTAGTGATTAAACGCTTAGTCGTTTTTAATAAAAATTTGAAATCATTTATTGGGAAAGCGGGACCAGGGTCAATTTTGCCTGTAAGACTGATTTCGTTATGTCCTACGATGTGTTTTATGTTGTAATTAGCGATCAGGAGTCTGCACACTTCCTTCAGGGCAAGCAACTGCTTTTCTGTATAATCATGCCAACCCGTCTCAACATCTGTCATTACATTCAACTGCTGCACGACCTGACTGTCGGGTATCTTATGACCACTCCAGTCAAAGAAACAGTCATCATCTTTTTCGTGCAATATACCTGCATTTACCATTTCAATACCTATCGAGAAACGATTCACGTTTTCCCGGTCGCCTAATTTGCTTTTCCCGGCATGCCATGCCTGAGTTTTAAAATCGACCATCTGCCAGATAAATCCGTTACGGGCAATCAGCAGATGTGCCGACACTTTTGAGCAATCGTCGGAAAGATATCTTACTAACCCGTCGGTCGATAATCCGGCAGTATAATGAATCACAATTGTATCGGGACCGACAAGCGGTTCTGTGTTTTTCTTACTCCAGCGAAAATTAACCTTATCGCCCACAAGAATATTTTTGAATATATACATGGTTTATTTCTTATTAAAATCAATGAATTGTTTTAAATCTGAGATTTTGTAGAGGTATTTCCGTCCAACTTTGAGGTGAGGAATTTGAAATTTGTCGCGGTAGATGCACAGAGTGCGATCTTTAATCTTCAGCAATTTGCTTACTTCAGCGGTACTTAGCAGTTCTTCTTCTGAGGAATGTAATTCCTTCCCATTGATCAGCTCATCAATCTTATCGATCAGCTTTACCAAAACTTCTTTATCAACTTGTATTATTTCCATTGCAACTTTAATTGTTTGTTTCGTTGTAATTATGGCTGCAATGTTAAGTAAGTTGAAAAAATTCAATAGGGGATTCCCCTAATATTTCCGGAAAATCGAGTTTTAAATATTGTCTAATTTACTGTTTTACTGATAGTTGAGAAGTAAAAAAAATTTAAAATCATCAGTTTTACAGGGGATGCGGGCATCCCCTTTGATTATCAATTACTTAGAGCATCTTTCGGGTCATTGCGAGCGAAGCGTGGCAATCTGTTGAATAGTACGTCATTGCGAGTCCCGACCAGCGTATCATTCCCCCCATCATTATAAATTATTTAAATCTTTGAAAAAGTCCAATCCT
>CAYUEI010000263.1:0-4224 GCA_964443445.1 uncultured Prolixibacteraceae bacterium
CTGGAAAGGTTATTGGGCCATTTTCAAAAGAAAGCATTGGAACAACAGCCACAGGATATACAATAGGCGGTACTGCATGGTATCGAAAAACATTCACCTTAGATTATTCTGACCTGTTCAGCCAGGTGATAATAAATTTCGATGGTGTATATATGAACAGCGAAGTTTGGGTCAATGGCAAGCTGGTGGGTTCACAGCCCTATGGCTATACAGCTTTTCACTTCGACATAACCGAGTTTCTTAATCCTTCCGGAAAGCCCAATGTTATAGCTGTAAAGGTTAAAAATGAAGGAAAGAATTCAAGATGGTACAGCGGCTCGGGTATATACCGTCATGTATGGCTCATCGCGAAGCAAGCCATGCATATTGAACACGATGGAGTTTTTATAAATACCAAAAGCATTTCGGGAAAAGAAGCTGATGTAACAGTATCAGCGACTATCGAAAATACTGCAAACAGTGTCTCAGATGTAAAATTACAAATCAGTATTATAGATGAAGACGGTAAGATTGCAACTACATCTGAAACCCTGGTTAAAAGCATTAAGAAAGGGAGCGAAGATATAATTCACAGCGTAAAGGTGCCGCAGGCTAAATTATGGTCAACAGAAGATCCCAATCTTTATACCGCTGAAGTTAAGGTTATAGCCAACGGAAAAATTACAGACCAAACCTTAACAACATTTGGAATTCGTACTATTCATTTCGATGCAAAAACAGGATTCACACTAAACGGGAAAAGCCTTGAACTGAAAGGTGGAAACCTTCACCACGACAATGGATTTCTAGGTTCTGCAACCATCGACCGTGCCGAGGAGCGCCGTGTTGAACTGATGAAGGCAAATGGGTTCAATGCAATCCGCGCCAGCCATAACCCTCCTTCGAAACAATTCCTCGATGCCTGCGACCGTCTTGGCGTAGTTGTTATGGACGAAGCATTTGATCAATGGGTACGACCTAAGAATCCTCAGGATTACAGTTTATATTTCAGGGAATGGTGGAAAAAAGACCTGAAATCAATGATTTACCGCGACAGAAACCATCCTTCTGTAATTTTCTGGAGTATAGGTAACGAACTCAATGAACGAGCCGATTCTATTGGTTATGCTATCCGGAAAGAACTGGTTGCCGAAGCACACCGACTCGACTCAACAAGACCTGTAACCGAGGGTGTTTGTGAATTTTGGGATCACTGGGGCCGTAAATGGGAAACTGCGGCACCTGTTTTTGACGATCTGGATGTAGCAGGTTACAATTATCTGCAAAAAGCTTTCGAATCCGATCATGCTGAATATCCCGATAGGATAATTGTAAGCACAGAATCGTATGCCCCTGAATCGTATGCTTTTTGGCAAGGAGTTGAGAAACATTCTTATGTTATAGGCGATTTTGTATGGACAGGCATGGATCACCTGGGTGAAACAGGATGTGGCAGCGCAAAGATTGCTGAAAAACCCGGGCCACGCGTTGGGCTTCAACCCTGGCCATGGTTTAATAACTACAGTGGCGACATTGACCTCTGCGGAAATAAGAAACCACAAATGTATTACCGCGATGTGGTTTGGAATAACAGCAAAATTGAATTGATGGTTCATACGCCAATCCCGGAAGGCATGGTGGAAACCTATAGCTACTGGGGCTGGCCTGATGAGTATCCAAGCTGGAACTGGAATGGCAACGAAGGCAAACTAATGGATGTCAGGGTTTTCTCTAAGAGCCCTATGGTACGGCTCGAATTAAATGGAAAAGTAATAGGAGAACAATCCATAGATACTCGCACAGGCATTACAGCTGATTTCAAAGTTCCATACGAACCTGGTGTGCTGAAAGCCATTGCGCTTGACAATGGGGAAGAAGTTGCTGCCAAAGAACTGAAAACCACCGGTGCTCCCACAAAAGTAAAGTTAACAGCCGATCGGTCTACAATTAAGGCCAGTCGTAACGATTTGTCATATATTAAAGTCGAAATCATTGATGACAAAGGCAATGTAATACCTAACGCAACTATCCCTGTTACATTTACTGTTTCAGGTGTAGGCGAAATTGTTGGTTCGGGGAACGCTAATCCTATCGACATGGAGAGCTTTAACAACAAAGTATGCAAAACCTTCCGCGGACAGGCACTGGCTATTCTTCGTCCTTTAAAGGATAAGAAAAGTGGCATCATTACCCTTAAGGCCAAGGCTGATGGTTTAGAGACTGGAGAGGTTGTAGTTAAGGTTCAATAATTTAAAAGAATCAAACCTATTTTAATTTCTTTGAATAGACAAAACTGGACGCAACAAGCGGTCATTGAACATTGGGGTTAAGTGGTATACCAAGTGTATCGCTCGCAGCAAAGATAAGGCCGGAGAAGTTTTCAGGAAATATAATGGCAAATATTTAATTCTGGATGATAACCCGCAGACACTTGAGGGTCATTGGGATTATACACCAACTGTGGTTATAGAATTCAGGAGTAAAAAATGATTTTGATGATTGGTATAATTCTCCGGAGTATCAGGAAATATTAAGATTTCGGCTTAATGCCCCGATATCAAATGCCATTCTTGCAAAAGGACTTACATTCTTGTGTTGCCATTTCTCATTATTTTTTTTCCCTTCCCTCCCTATCCTTTCTATACGGTTGAAGTTTTTGCAGCTGTTGATTATATTTCTTCATTAGTCTTTAAATAGGACTTTCAAAAATAAGCTGCCGGCACAGCTTTTCGTTTTCACTGGCCGACAGCTTTGATAATAACCCCCAAACTAAAAAATGTATCTTCTATGGTGTTCTCATATGTCTTCTTTTTAATACTATCTCATGATTCCTGTATTTATCGGGCCACTGCTTGTCGATCATCCCGTTGCGGACTACATGCAACCCCGCTTCATCGGGATTATTCTTTCTGAAAGCATGTATCAGCTTGCCCGATATTCCTGTGTTCTCGTATACATGACTGTAGCTGATGTAGCCAATATCCGATGCGGCTTTTTTATACTGAGAAATAGTTGAAAAATTGAGTGACAATATCTTACCCATAAAACGTAAAGGCAAGGTATTTATCTTTCTCAGATTCTCCCGGGCCGGCATACTCTTACTGGTGCGTCCTTCTTTCCACACCGGCTGCCGTAAATTCCTGTTTCTTTTTCTCACTTGTGAGGTTATAGTTGCAGCATATAAAAATGGTCTGAAGTTCTTAAAGTAACTGTCGACAAATGCTGCACTCGTATAACCCTTTATTCTAAGCCTGTAGCACAGGCGGTCGAAACTGACGACACGGTAACTCCCTGTCTTTGAATTGAGAGTTATCCAGCCGCTGTTGACCAGCCATCTTAGGTTTTTGTGAAATGTCCTGCGATCTTTAAAATCAAGATTCAAGCAGGCAATTGAGACGAAATCCCCGTCCATCCTGAAGTGACCGCTGCAGATACGTTTCAGGTATATGTAAACCTTAAATTGGTTCACTATCTTATTTTTAAGTGCATAGTTTATCAGGGTGACGGGTATATTCATCTCTGGGAAAAATAAAAAATAATGGTTAATTGATTTTAAAAAAAAGCTTCAAACTGCCCACGCAGTATCATTTAGGTTGCAACTATTGCGTGGTTTCTTTTTAATGCCACGCGATGCAATTGCGCGGCAGCGGTGTTATAATGCTTCTTCCATTTCGTAGCATTGCCGGAATGCCGATCCCGGATCTCTCTTTCTTCCGGGAGCAATGGTGTCATGTCCGACAACGTATTTAATCGGGTATTGTATTTGAAGTAATTTTAGTACCTGATTTACCTTTTTTATTTGTTTTGAAGGATAATTCTGCCAGTAGCTTGAAACGCCTGTTTTTTTATTTTTTCTCTCCACCACTTCTTCAGCAGGGATCTCCTTCATAAACCAGGTGAAAAAGGAATTGTCGACCTTATTGAGCAATCCGGCATTTTCAAGTTCAATACCAATTGAAAATTTGTTTACGTCGGTACGATTCATAAATTTGCTGACACCTGCATGCCATGCCACGGTGTTGAAATCGACCATTTGATATACCTTTCCCTGACGTGTTATCAGCAAATGTGCCGAAGCCTTCACTTTGTCGTCGGTAAGATATTTCACTATCGATTCGGGCGATGATCCCGATGAATAATGTAAGACAATGGTAGTAGGATTTTCAATTGGCTCTTTATTTTTCTTTGCCCATACCAAGGTTACTTCTTTTCCTGTTAATAATCCATTTTCTATTTGCATAATTT
>CAYUEI010000264.1:0-2371 GCA_964443445.1 uncultured Prolixibacteraceae bacterium
ATGGAATTTTCAATTTCAGTTGTATCCTTCCCATACTTTTTTTGGAGAGCTAATTTTTCTTCGAGATGGTCCATCTCTTTTTTCTTCAGTTCGAGATTTACTTTTTCTGTGGTCTCGCCCTTTTCATATAATGATTTTTTCAATAAAAGACGCTCTCTACCTTGTGCTGCAGAAAGTTTTTCTTCTTGTTTTTTGTAAGCTTCTTCAGCTGCCTTTTCCCTTTCATCCTGCATCTCTTTCATGAATCCTGTAAGCTCTGATTGTAGTCTTCTGGTGCCGGTTGCCAGCTCCGCTTCTTTAAGGATCTCATCAGATTTAGTCTTTTGGAGATCCTGAAAAGCAGTACTGTTTTTATTATAAAAATCCGCAAAAGCTTTATCATTTTTCAGCATAGAATTAAGCTCCATATCATCAACCTTCAACCATGCTTCCAGCTGGGCTTCTTTCTGTTCAACTGTCATTTTTGAATTCTGTATCTTAGTGGCCATGTTTTTAATTTCTGCAGTGTTTTTTTCGGCTAGAAATTTTGTCTCGAGTTTATTGAGTTCAATTTCTTTATCCATAGCCTCTTTAGCTGCTTCCATTCTTTCTTTATCTGTTTTAGTCCGGTCTTTTGCTTGGTTTTTTAAATTTTCTATATCAACCCTTAATTTTGCCATTCGCGCCTGAGCTGCTGCTTCCCGGTCTTCAATATCATCCATTGCCTGGGCATACTCAAACCCGGCTGAAGCTGTCTGAACAATTTCTTTTCCTATGCCTGAAAAAGCTTTTTTAATGTTTGCTCCAAAATTTTTAAAATCCAGTTTTAGCAACGAAACAAAAGCGTCTGTGATGTCTGAAGCTCTATCAATTACAACATCAAAAACATTGCTAAGCCCTTTAAAAACTCCTTCTAATTTGGTCGCTCCTTCATCAGTTGACTTAAAAGCTTTGTAAAGAAGAATAAAAACAGCTACAACACCCGCAATAATAGCAACAATCGGATTTGCCATCAGTCCCCAGAGTGCTTTCCCCAAAGATTGTATGCCGGTCACTGCAGCACCAGCCGGACCAGGTACGGCAGAAAGATTATCTCCTAATTTTGAAAAAGATCCTGAGCTCTTATTTATAACTTGCTCTTGTTCTTCAATGTTTTCGGTCATATCCTCTATTGCAGCTGAACTTTGTTTTAGTGCTACCTGGTGTTCTTGAAGTATAGATTTTAATCCTGCAACTTTGTGCAATTGATTATTGTACTCTTCAGATCCCAAAGTCATTTTTCTCAGCTCATTATTTGCCTTATAAAATTCTCTTTGGATCGAAGCAATATCATTTTTCACCTCTTTATCATTTATATAAAGAGTAATGCGCCTGGTGTAACTTGTTTGTGATGACATTTTTTTTATTTTTTTGGGTTAATAGTCGAAAACAGTGTTTCGGGTGTTTTCTTTTAAAATAGTTTCTTTGAGGATGTCCCTTACTATCCGGGCAACCGGAGTTTGTTTTTTTTCTGAGATCTCTTTTAGATCTGCATTTAGCTTCGGATCTATTCTTAAGACTAGTGTTTTTGTGTAAATTTTTTTCATATCTATCAATTTAGCATGTTAATAATCTGTGTTTAAAATCAATATTTCCAACCCGTTATCTTAGTTAGGCCAACCCCTGCATGACTTATTTTAGTCGTAAACTTATCCGGGATATAGACACCAAATCTGGTTCGGTGTTTTTTATTCAGATCAATATTTGAAAGAATGTTTGCAGGGAAAAGAGCGTAACCCTCTATTTCTTCCCTTGTTGCCAACCAGGCAGCTGTTCTTTTCCATCGCTTTTCAAAAAGGTTGTTAGTATATGCAGGATTGAAATTCAGAAAATAATTTGTTGAATAGTTGCTTCCATAATTATCGGCATCATTAAAAAGAAGACGAAGGGAGAAACCCGCTTCAGTATCTTTGCGCATGGTGCAACGGCCTTGCTGTTGTACTCTGCCACGTTCTTTATATGGCAGCGTGCCACATGCCTGGATCTCTAAAGTATCAGTTTTATCTTCACCTTCATTATATATATACGGCTGAAAATCAATAGAAACAAAATACCATGTAGTTACATTCAATTCATTCTCGTTTTCATCTTTTCTGGTAGTAATACCATATTCATAAATCGAATTTTCTTCGATAACCCGTCTTAATTCTCCTAATTGTGGTGAAGCAATGGACCAGAGTTCATCAAATGTTTGAAGATCCGCCCCGAAATCGTTTTGCCTTTCGCTAAGATCCTGATAATAGGTTGAAATCAAAGCATCGTTAGAATCCATATTCATTATGAATTTTACCTGGCTGTCTGATTTTCCTTTCATCAATATCCGGCCGCTTAGATAATCATCAATATCATATAT
>CAYUEI010000264.1:2471-4201 GCA_964443445.1 uncultured Prolixibacteraceae bacterium
GAAATGACGTGATCAAGATCTATTATTGATTTATTATTATAAATACAAATCGATAGTAATTCTTCATCAGTGATTTGGGAAGCTGTTCTGTAAAACCGCAAACTTTTCATTATAAGATCAATTGCCGGGAAAAGAAAAAGCATAGGGGTAACAACTTGCGTATTTCCGGTGTATGTATCTTCAGGTAAATTGATTAGAGTTAAATTATCAGAGGGAATAGTAACTAAACCATCAATAAGAGAACGCCTATTAACAGCGTATAACATTGGCCTGTGATAATGCTGAAGAATAGATTCTTCGTAACCTTCAAATTCCTGAACACTGGTTATACCATCAAAGAAATTATCGTTGTAAATCAGTGGAGCGCAATAATTATCTGTCTCAGAATCATATTCCGTTTTATTATCAAAGGTTTGATTTGTTTGCAATTCAATATCAGTAATATATTTCCCTTCCTGGGATGCTTTAATATTACCTATGGAGCTTCTTACATAGCCTGAAAACTGATCTTCCAAAACTAGTGTTCCCCTGATCAATAGAAAACCATCGCTACGAAGCTCAAAACATTCATATATTTTCAGTTGCGTTCTTCGTAATTCGAAGCGGTTAGGATGGTTAAGAATGTTCCTGTTTTTTTCAGTGTCAGGGAATTCGATACTTGGGACAAAATCGCCTTTAAGCTTATCAAAAGAAAAGATCTGTGAAGATTTAACCAGGTCAAATTCAAATTCTATTGGTAGATCTAGCTGCTGTGTTCCTATGTATGCCGTGATCATATATC
Organism: uncultured Prolixibacteraceae bacterium; assembly: GCA_964443445.1. Lineage (GTDB taxonomy): Bacteria > Bacteroidota > Bacteroidia > Bacteroidales > Prolixibacteraceae > CAYMTR01. Next base: position 3,253 of record CAYUEI010000264.1, read on the forward strand.
TTTTTTTAAAAATTCAAAATAAAGGTGAAAATAAGACCGGAAATAAAAAAGGACAACATTGTTAACACAAAATATATACATGTATATTATTGAAATACTGATTATTATCAAGATAGAACGATTTACACAAAAAAAGCGGGTAACAATTGAATGTTATCCGCTTGCCCATGTAAACGACAAAAAAAGAATAAATGAACAGTTAAAGTTTTGCCATCTGCTTTTTTTCTTCAGATGTTAGTATGTCAATATTTTCAACTTTACCGCTTTCAAGTTCTTCCATCATTTGTTTTTCAGAATTACTGAAGCCGGATACATTGTCTGGAGTGCCTTTGTATAGCTCTCCTAGCTGTTTTTTTTGGTCATGGCTCAAAATGTCAAAGCCATCACTTTCTTTAATTTCGTTACTCATATGATTTATATTTTATTCAAAGGTTATTTTAATAATATAAAAAGAAAAGGACGCTATTAAAATCATAATTTAATAATAATTATCATTGAATTAAAAAAAGCCTTATTATATTGAAAATTAATAGATTAAATTTTCATTTTTCATTTTTTTTAACTAATTTTACACTGTTCACATTTTTGCATTTGGCCCAATAGAGGCATTTATGCAGTGTAATTGCGTCATTATTGTATTAGAAATTATTTGATTAATTACTAAAAGTGCAAGATTAAAAACCCTGCACTTTTTTTATTTTTAATTCAAAATCAATTAATTAAGGTTTGTTTTTATTTGCATACGTACTTCCTTTTTTTTAATCATATCAAGATTTTCGTAGAATTGCCAGGCAGTGATAGTGTCCTTTTTGCCCTGAATAACACCATCCCGGAATTCATTGGCTACTGTTAGCATCTTGCTATAGATTTTAATTGTTTTGATGTTTTCAGGATCTCCGAAAACATCTTCACTCATAAAAGAAAATTGGCTGAGCTCGCCTTTTATTTC
>CAYUEI010000265.1:0-4192 GCA_964443445.1 uncultured Prolixibacteraceae bacterium
TCCTTCTTTCAGAAAGTTCAGCCTGCATTTTTTCATTAAAGGTCTTGGTTATCTTATAGAATATTAAAGATACAACTGCCAGGAAGAAAGTCAATCCAGGTATTAAACTTGCTGTTAATCTAATTCCTAAAATTGCTGATTCAGTTTGAACTGCATTTGGCACATATCCAAAACTGTCAACAACCCATCCGCAAATCGCTCCACCAAGTCCTAAGCCTGCCTTAAGTGCAAATACTACACCTGCAAATACAAAACCTGTTGCTCTTCTGTGGTTTTTCCATTCTGAATAATCAGCAACATCACCCATCATTGCCCATAATAAAGGAATTGTGATTGAATAGGAGGCACTCTTGCAAATATTTAATACGAAAGCCAACCCTACATTGGTAGGACTAACAAAGAAAAATGATGCCGTAAAAATAGAAGTTAATAATACTCCAAACATGAAAATACTTTTCTTTCCAAATCTGTTAGCCAGTGGTTCAGATAAGAATAAAACACCAAGTATTGTTACTATTTGTCCTACTATGTTAAAAAAGCTGAATCCAACATTGAATGCATTGCTCCCATCCTCTAATATCTTCAAACCAAAAGCATTCAGCAATCCTCCCCAAAATCCAGTAGCCTCTCCTGCTACATTCGACAATCCGAAAATTTTAAGGAAGTCGTAAACTGCTCCATGATCAATATAATAGTTAAAGAAGTAATATATTCCACCTCCCCATAAAGCAAGAGTTGTGAAAATAAATAAAGTTACTGCAAACATTGACCTCCATGGTATACTGCTGAATATATCTTTTAAATCCTGTTTAATAGAGGTTTTCTGACCCGGAGGAGGTAAAATTCGTTCCTTGGTTGTAAAGAAAGATACGACAAAGAAGGCAATTGAAATAATTGCCAAAATTGCTATTGTTATCGACCATCCCTTTTGATTGTCACCGCTGCCAAGCTTGGCAACCATTGGTAATGTAAATCCCTGTACAACCAACGTGGCAATCATCGACATTGTAAACCTTACCTTATTTATACTTGTACGTTCCTTGATATCACTCGACATAACACCGCCTAAAGCAGCATAAGGAGTATTGTTAAATGAGTATAACGACATAAGTATCACGTAGGTAATCCCTGCATATAATACTTTTCCCCTTTCAGCAAGATCAGGGGTTGTAAATGCCAACCAGAAAAATAAAGCAAAAGGTATTGCTGTCCATAATAACCATGGACGATATTTACCAAACTTGGTGTTGGTCCTGTCCGACAAAATTCCTACAAATGGATCTACTACAGCATCGAAAAAACGAGCTAATAATAAAATAGTACCAGCTGCAGTTGCTTTAATACCAAATACATCGGTGTAAAAACCAAGCTGAAACATAATCATAATCTGGAAAACAAAGTTGGCTGAACAGTCTCCAAGACTATAACCAAGCTTTTCTCCCATAGATACTTTCTGTGAATTAATACTCATATCGTTAGAATTAATCTTTTAAAAAATTTATACTCTTTATATTATTCAATTACAAATTAACTATTAAAATACTTAAGAAACCTAAAAGATATTAAAATAGGTAAAGCAAAATAAATCTTTTTTTATTTCCTATTATATTATTACAATTTTAAAATTTCGATATGCTTCAAAATTATTAACGATTGCCTGTTTTTTTAAAACACTACAAAATTGTTATTTTGAGGTTGCTTATTTGTATTCTGTCTTACTTTTCTTATATTCATTTTCCTATAACCATTAAAAAACTTATTTTTGTTGATATAAAATTTTAAATAATGAAGGAAAATATTGTAATCATCCCCACCTATAAGGAAAAAGAAAACATTGAAAACATCATACGATATGTTTTCGGACTACCAAGAGATTTCAACATCCTTATTATCGACGACAATTCCCCTGACGGAACGGCAGATATCGTGAAAAAACTTATGCTCAAGTTTCCCGGACAATTGTTTATGATACAAAGAGAAGGTAAATTGGGTCTTGGCACAGCTTATCTGGAAGGTTTTAAATGGTCATTGGATAACGGATATCGTTTTATTTATGAAATGGATGCCGATTTCTCTCATAATCCAAATGATTTGATTCGCCTCCATGAAGCCTGTATTAATGGCGCTGATGTTGCTGTTGGTTCCAGATACGTTTCCGGAATAAATGTTGTAAACTGGCCACTTGGTAGAGTATTGATTTCTTATTTTGCTTCAAAATATGTTAGATTCGTTACCGGAATGAAAGTTCAGGACGCTACTGCCGGATTCGTTTGCTACAAAAGAGAAGTTTTGGAAAAAATACCTTTAGATAAAATAAGAATGAAAGGTTATGGATTCCAGATTGAAATGAAATTCACCGCATGGAGATATAAATTTAAAATAAGTGAAGTATCAATCGTCTTCACAGATAGAAAAGAAGGTACATCTAAAATGAGCGGAGGTATTTTTAGCGAAGCACTCTTTGGAGTTATTAAAATGAAATTAGGTAGCTACTTTAGAAAATACTGATTATTGTTTTACTTGAAAACATCTTGAAAGGTTACATCTGCAATGATTGCAATAAATAAAAAGTTATGAAGACAATTATTAAGAATGCACTCATTGTTAATGAAGGCAAAACTTTTAAAGGTTCTGTTTTAATCAATGATGAAATTATTGATTTGGTCTCTTCAGAAAATATTGACTGCCATGCCGATAATGTTATTGATGCTGAAGGTTTGTTATTAATTCCCGGAGCCATCGATGATCAGGTGCATTTCCGCGAACCCGGACTTACTCATAAAGGCGATATTTATACAGAATCAAAATCAGGTATAGCAGGGGGTGTTACCTCCTTCATGGAAATGCCAAACACTGTACCTCAGACTGTTACTGTTCAGCTATTAGAAGAAAAATACAAGCGGGCATCTGAAGTTTCACTTGCCAACTACTCTTTTTATATTGGCGCAACAAATGACAACCTTGATGAAGTGCTAAAAACCAACCCATCTCAGGTTTGCGGAATAAAATGCTTCATGGGTTCTTCTACCGGCAATATGCTTGTTGAAGGAACAGGTCTTGAAAATCTTTTCAGAAATGCTCACATGCTTGTTGCTACTCATAATGAAGAGGAAGATATCATTAAAGCCAATATTGAAATTTATAAAAACAAATTCGGAGAGAACGTTCCCGTTAAATATCATCCTGAAATAAGAAGTGCTGAAGCTTGTTTTGAATCAAGTCGAAAAGCTGTTGAACTTGCATCAAAATATAGTACCCGACTTCATATTTTACACCTTTCCACAGAAATGGAAATGGATTTATTTACAAACGACGATGTTACTACCAAAAATATTACAAACGAAGTTTGCGTACATCACCTTTGGTTTGATGAAAGTGACTATGAAAAATATGGTAGCAAAATAAAATGGAATCCTTCCATTAAAAAAATATCCGACAGAGATGCCCTGAGAGAAGCTGTCAATTCAGGGAAAATTGATATTGTTGCTACCGATCATGCTCCTCATACTCTGGATGAAAAAAACAATACTTACTTTAAATGTCCTTCAGGAGGACCTCTTCTTCAACATTCACTTCAGGCCATGCTTGAAATGGCTTCCAAAGGAATATTCACTTACGAGAAAGTAATAGAAAAAATGTGCCATCTCCCTGCTGTTTTGTTTTCTATACCTGACAGAGGTTTTATCCGACAGGGATATAAGGCCGACCTTGTCCTTGTTGACCCAAATTCACATTTTAAAGTTACTGCTAATAATATATTGTATAAATGCGGATGGTCACCTTTCGAAGGTCAGGTTTTCAAACATTCTATTAAAAAGACCTGGGTAAACGGGAACCTCGTTTATGATAATGGTATTTTCAACGAAGATATTAAAGGTCAAAGACTTCGCTTCAATCGTTAAATAAAGTAAAGTTAAAATGGATAGGCAGGAGGTACGACGAATCAAAGCGGAGCTTTGAAAGAAATCTGTTGTTTTAAGGTGTCATTGCGAGCGTAGCGTGGCAATCTGTCCAATTAAAGAAGAGATTGCCACGCTTCGCTACCAATGACAGATTACTATTTTTTCTCATTCTCATTGTTTCTGAAATAATTGGTTGGAACTTACAAAGAAGATGATAACAACCAATTACCTTTTTAATAACGGACGATTTTCTCGTTAATCAGGGCTAAAGCCCGGTAAAACTACTGCTC
>CAYUEI010000266.1:0-4155 GCA_964443445.1 uncultured Prolixibacteraceae bacterium
ATACCATCGCGGTTTACTCCACGCCACTGTGCAATCTTTTGTTTTTTTTCTGTACACCCCGTTGATATCAATATGATGGCAAAAAGGAAAGCATAAAAATACTTCATAGATACTGTATGTTAATTTGATTTTTAGATATTTTAAAAATATGATTAATGATTCAAATATCAAATACTTAAAACAAAATAAGTTGCTAATTAGAACCAATCAAAACTGAAAGAGCTTTTTCTATTGGTAAATCTTTATTATTGATTGTTGATTTCCACTTATCTGTTTGAAAATAATCAGGAGCAATGCCAATTCCTTCCAGGTAATTTCCTTTTTCATCAGTCAGCAATTTCCCTTCAGGAGTATAAACAACCTGTGCACCCAGCCTGAACTTCCATCCGTTTTTCATTACCCTCTCCAACACAGCAGAAAAAGCTCCACAGGTAGTATCGCCAACTGTAATTACGTTTGATTGTGATTCCATACCAAGGATAAAATGTTCAGAAGAACTTGAAGAGTAGCTATTCATAAGAATTGCAACAGGAATTTTTTTCAGGCAATCTGAATGGGGGTTTGTCCAATGCTCTTCAAGCTCAGTAAAATCTGAATGAGAAGGGCCTGTCCTGAATTTCGATTTCATGAAAAGTTTTCTCTCATTGGAAAAACTGTTCAGCGAACTCACAAAAGCTTCTGTCCTGCCTCCCCCGTTATATCTAAGGTCAATAATAACTGCATCGCTGACGATATTAAAAGAATCGACTGCTTCCTGGATAAATTTTGAAGGATAATCATTTATGCTAAAGGTTGGGATATAGATATAACCGATCTTTTTGGAGTCATGGGGTATTATCCCCCAGAAAAATAATTTGTCGGAATATACGCCTGATTCAAAGTTCCCCCCCAGATAGTTTGATTTTATATTATTGAAAAGGAAATTCACATTGTTATAGTCATTTATTATTAAATCACTGAAATAAGATTTACCCCGACGATTCCATGAGCGAAAATAACCTATCCCCGGAGCAGTAAGGTCGGCGTGACCATCATTAAGTTCATAAAGCAAACCGCTAAGGGCATTGAACAATTTTAAATCAGGAGAATTATTATCCAATCCATCAATATAGATATCATGAAGCGAATCCCAATTTATGTTTTTTGCTTCAAAGGCTCCATAAAGCAAATTATACTCAGACCAAAAGAGCTCATAATTATCAATTTGAGTATTCTCATACTTTTCTTTAAGCAGGTTTTCTTCACATCCCGAAAGCGAAAGAATGAAAGTTATGACAACACAATATATCAGTACTCTTTTCATAGGATTAGAATGTATAGATTAAACCAAGAGAATAAATTCCACTTACAGACCTCAGTGGACGAGGTGAAGTGTTCAGCATACAATTGAAATAGTATTCAGCTTCAATAGTAAAGTGTTTAGAAATATTGTATTCATAGCCAAGATTTGAATATACAGCCAACAGGTTATAAGGGAGCTGAATTTGAATGTTATTAATTAGAAACCCAACTTCATTGTAATCTTCATAATCCTGAGCTTCCGACTGAGAATAGTTGTTTCTGATAGTTAAAGTAAGAACAGGCACAGATAATTCAGCCCTAAAACAATGTTTCTTTATGTTTTTCCCGATATAAATACCTGCTCCCAGTCCGGTTTGAATTAATTCAGGCAAAATAAAGTAATTGGTCATGAGATTAACAGTTGTGAACCATCGGCCGGTGAGGTAAAAATCAAAAAAGTTCTTTCCCTTTTCTGAAAGTAAAAATCTGTAAGTATCGAAAAACTCAAGCATCAGAATATCTTTCTGTAATACCATCTCATTTTTTGAAAAGTAATCGGGATCTACAATAAGGTTTTCAGGGGTCATTTGTATTTGAGAAAACCTAAAAGAAAACTGGTCTTTCCGCTTTTCCTTTTCCTTTATATATTTTAAACCTCCTGAAATGTTAGCTCCTGAATAAAGAAACTGTGAGTAAAGTTCATCAATAGTACCCACATTATAATAACCGGCATTTATGCCAATCTTATGTAGTTTATTTTTTATTGGAGCATTATCATCCCCGGCAAAAGATGGAAGACAAAAATGCATAAGAATGAGAATAGCAAAAGCAAAATAAAATAACTTCATGTAATTTGGTTTAGTTAATCCATAATTCGGAGGGCAATATATTAAAAAAAGTTGCAATGTAACAATCAAAATCAGTTAATATATTTATCAAGTATCTTCTTTGCCTGATCCTTAATTTCCTTTTTAGCATTCTTCTTCACATGGTTAACAACCTGGGTTTTAATCTTATCAGAATCGAACCTTATATCAGGTTTTTTTATATCTCCTTTTATATCAAGACCAAGATCAATCTTTGTAATTGATTCATGCCCCGGCACATAAGCAATTATCTTTTGTATTTCAGAAGAAAGGATGTTTCTGTCGACTGTACCGTCAATTCTGAAATCAAGCCCTCCTCCAAGATTGTAAATTCCTGAGATAGAAACAGGCTGACCGGCAAAAGCAGTTTTGAAAGGTTTAAACTCAAGGTTTCCGTTTTTTATTTCATAATAAACAGTAAAATCGTTAAGCGAAGGATTCTTAATCATTTCTGTTTGAATAACTTTCTTCAGCGAATAAAAAGCACTGTTGTCAATCATTCTTACGTTTTGCGTTGACAAAGAGCCTGAAGCAGAAACTGAAGAAAGAATCATTTTAAGGTTTCCGGCCAGTTTAGATTGTACCTTAAGTATAGTTGAAAACTTGCCCTGGCTCTTTTCGGCAAACGGAAGATATTTTTCAACCATCGATATATTGCTGAAAGCCATAGGCAGGTCAAAGCTTTTGACATCAAGATTTAGGTTGACAGCAGGGTCCGGTCGGCCGTCAGCTATAACATTGCCTGAAAGTCCCAGCCTACCCTGAAGCATATTCATGCCAATTCCGTTTAATGTAAGAGTCTGGTCTTTTAGTTGCATCGAGCCCGCAAAATTTGAAATATCAAGCTTTTGAAAAAGAAGGCGTGAAATCTTGGCATTGAAATTCAGGTTTGTATTTTTTGGGAAAACAACAGGCTTACTTGTAGTTTTGGAAGAATCTACCGGAGTTGTGCTTCCCGATTTGCCTGTGTTTTTATCATCATCGCTCAGAAACTCATTGGCATCAATAAGGTTAGAAGAAAGATTAAAATTGCCATTCAGGCTACCTTGTTTGAAAATATACGAAAGGAAGTTGTCAAGTTTCCCGTTTAAAGAAAAATCACTCTTCCCTATTTTGCCGTTAAGATTTGAAATTACAACATTCTGATTCTTAAGCTCAACATTTGCATTTGGAACAGAAATTCCCTTTGGCAAAGATTTATTTTCAACATAAAACTGCTTGATTCCCAGTTTTCCTTCTGAAACATATTTAGTAAAGTTATTTTCCTTTATATCAGAAAGATTACCTTTCAAAGAAGCATCAGCATCAACAAGGCCTGACATCTTAAGGCCTTCAACAGGAAAAAGTTTCAGGAGTGTTCCCAAATCGAGGACACCTTTAAGAGCAGCATCAATATTTGGGTCCTTTGTAACAGATTTCACATTTGCGTGCATTGCAATTGGATTACCGGCCAAATTGATATTTAGTTTTTTAACACCAATCTCAAGATTGTCGAAGTTACCTTCAGGTTTAAAGACAAAAGCTGAAGCTTCATTTATCTTAAGTTCATCAGGCAGTCCGGGGTATTTTACAGTTCCGTTTTCAATATTAAAAGCAATATTGATAAGAGGTGTAATGTCCTTATAATAAACACCTTTAATAATACCGTTGAAATCAATTTTACCTTTAGCATCGGCCTTTTCAACAGTCTTTTTATAATCATCGGGGATCATTTTAAACAAGGTATTCAACCCGATCTCAGGGATATCGAATTTCAGGTCGAAGATCATGGAATCGCGGGGATAAGCAAAGCTGCCTTCAACGTTTAAAGGCATAGAATTAATTTCTGACTTTTGAGAATCGAAAATGAATTTAATACTGTCGAGATAAGCAAGCAGCGATGTTTTAAGAGAAAACGGAGCTTCCTTGATATATTTTGCCCCGTCCATAGTAAAATTCATGGAAGGAGAAACAATATCAACGTCAAGAATAGTTTCCATACCTTTTAGTTCGCCGGTAATATTCAGGT
>CAYUEI010000267.1:0-4134 GCA_964443445.1 uncultured Prolixibacteraceae bacterium
CCGAGGAATTCTTTAATAACCCCAAATCAGATATTACAAAAGCATATCTGAAAGGAATTTTTAATTAAAGCTTTGTATTTCTTCCTGATCTGCTTATCATTTCACTGACTTCCTCATTGAAATCAGTTGAATTTATAAGTTCTTCCAATGGAAGAATCATTCTGTATTTCCACTTGTTCTTTTCATCGCTTGGAACATTGATTCTTTCCTTGTCAATTTCGCTCCACCGTAGCTTTCCGTCAATTGCTATTAAATCCTGAATAGGGAATATCGTCAGCATTGAAGATGAATACATGTGCTGATTGATTATTTCCTTACAAATCCATGGTTCTGCTATTTCCGGAGCTTCATCATTGTGCCCCAGTATGTAACGATAGAACAACCTTGTCTTTTCACGATTTTCTTCCCACCATCCTCTTATTGTTGACATATCATGCGTGGAAGGAGTGCTCACACTCAGATACGGAGCATCTGAAGGATGACCAAACTCTATATCAGGGTTCTTAGGCATCCTTTGAATCTCAAGACTCAGGATATTAAGACCTTTCATTACTTCAGGAACACAATCGGGTACCATGCCAAGGTCTTCACCGCAAACCAGCATATTTGATGCATTTATCAACGCAGGTAATTTTTTCAATGCTTCATTTTTCCAGAATTCCTCATGCCTCTTGTAATAGAAATCAATATAAAGCCTGTCGAGATTGTTTTTGGTTTCATGATCCAGCTCCCTGAAAGAATATGAATAATGCATTGAAATTCTTGGATGATAGGCCGGATGAGCGGCATAAGGATCTTTGATGAAAAGTACTTCATCAAGGAGTGAAATTAACCCGTCACGTATGATAACTTCCTTTTCTTTAAGTTTTTCTTCATTTCCATCTTCAGGAGTAAATATCGTATAGATTTTTTTCTGAGTATCAAACTGCTCTTTGATTTCAAATACATTGTACTCTGTTTCTGTAAGATATAGTTGCATCACCTCCTCGGCATACATGCCAAATATCTCATTAAGGAAGTGACCCCTTATATAAGGTTTGGTAAATCTTTTTTCATCAAACCAAACACCTCTGTCCCTTATTTCATCGGGAGTTAGCGGCATCCCTGGTTTAAAGAATCCCAGCAAGCCGTGGATAGCATTTTTAGGTATTTCCCATATTCTGAAAAATCCAAGTATATGATCGATTCTGTAAGCATCAAAATATTGAGACATCATCGAAAGTCTCTTCTTCCACCATGCAAAACCATCTTCTGCCATCTTTTCCCAGTTGTAAGTCGGGAAACCCCAGTTCTGGCCCAGAATAGCAAAATCATCGGGCGGTGCTCCAGCCTGTCCGTTAAGGTTGAAAAGCTCCGGATTTGTCCAGGCTTCTATACTGTCAGGACTTATTCCGATCGGGATATCACCCTTGAAGGCAATGCCGTTTTTGTGACCGTAGTCGATAGCTTCCCTGAGTTGTAAATCAAGATGATACTGAATGAAGTAATGAACTGCTATATGTTCAAAATGTTCCGATTCAGGATTACATATTTTTTTAATCTTCTCGGGCTTGTATTCCGACCACACTCCCCATTTCCTGAAATTGCTTGTTGCATATCTGTCTCTTAGAAAGCAGAAAGCAGCATAATCTTCCAGCCAGTGTTTATTAGCTTCAAAGAAAGCCTTGTACGAATCAGTTTCTTTTTCTTCATTCCAGTTTTGATCAAATATGAGCTTGTAATACCTTGATTTGATATTCATTACCTCAATATAATCAACTTCTGTTTTAGCATTAAGAACTTCTCTGGCAACTTCAAATTCATCCATCAATTTCTCATCGTCGAGCTTTCCAAGCTTATCAAGATTCAGATACATCGGGTGGAGGGCAATTACTGAAATAGCTTTGTATGGATAAGAGTCGAGCCACGAATGAGTTGCTATTGTTTCATTTATAGGCAGGACCTGTACTAATTTCATCCCAACGATTTTAGCCCAGTCAACCAGCTTTTTCAGGTCATTGAATTCGCCAACGCCAAAACTGTCGTTTGTTCTTAACGAAAACACAGGAACAGCTACCCCGGAACCTTTCCAATTATCAATTGAATACCTGAATTTTTCATCATTTCTGACATGCAGTATTTTTTCATCATCAGGGTTAATATAGAATATTTTTCTTTCCTCTCCATCTTCCCACAAATCTATGTTTCCGGATTTAGTGTCTACAATAACATACTTGTATTCAATAGGAAAAATCATTTCCGACAAGTCGAATTCAGCACTCCAGCATGGGAAATCTGAATCGCTCATCAAGACAGGTTTGTTCCAGTCACCCAAAGCAGGGGAATTCCCGACTATAGCCATTGTTTGAGAAGGTGAAACTCGGGGTGCTCTCATGTTAAACCTTATCACATTTGATGATTTTGCTTTCTTTAGATTTTTCACTTTCCCGTTTCTTGAGAAAAGGACGTTAGCAAAGACCTTTGAGAAAAGAGCACTTTCATCATCAATCTGAGGTCTCCAGAAATCTCTTATTTCTATGCTTTTATACGAAAAAGGACCAAACTTTCTATTGTTGCCCCCTTCCCAAAATACTGACCCGTCTTCGTTTACTATGAAATATTTATATTCAAATTCATCTTTTGAATTGAAGGTCATTACAGCTTCCCACTCTCCGTTTCCAACATGGGTTAAAGGAAATCCACTTTTATGGTTCCATGCTCCTAAAGCTTCCGAAGATCCTGCAAGCCAAAGGTTTTGCCCCCATACTGTCTTATAGTTTATTCTAAAAGTGACTTTCATATTATTAGAGTTTTAATTTCTTAATTCTAAGTTTTTAATTTTTATTTCAATTTCGGGCTTATTTCCTATAAAACAAAAGGCTTTTGTCAATTTTTTTTCAAAAAGATAATTATTTAATTTTTTTAACTATTTCTGGACTTTTAATATTGGGGGAAAGACCTTCAGACCTGATTCATATACCCGCTGCCGCGCGATGCAATCGCGCGGTAGCGAGGTGCAGCTGCTTAACAGAGCGAAGCGACAACGGACGAAGTCCTAACAGACGACTCAGTCGATCAACAGAAATGCAACGCATTTCCAACGACGGCTTGCCGTCTAACGTGCGCAGCACTAACGAAAGCGCAGCTTTCCAACTTCGACATTATCAGCCATAAATGTTAATTTGTTATTTACCCTCAGTCAATTGTTAATTCTTTTCTTGTTCAGGAAAGGGTTTTTTTTACTTTTGTGGTTCAAAAATTCAACATAAAAGTAAGAAACAATGAATATTGCTTATTCCTGGTTAAAAGAATACATAGATATTGATATTAAACCAATAGAACTTGGTCAGATTTTAACATCTCTTGGATTAGAGGTAGGAAGCATTGAAGAAGTTGAGACTATTAAAGGCGGACTGAAAGGTCTGGTAGTGGGAGAGGTGCTTACTTGTGAAAAACACCCTGATTCAGACCATCTTAGCAAGACTACTGTTAATGTTGGCACAGGAGAAATACTGCCGATAGTTTGTGGCGCACCTAACGTAGCTGCAGGTCAGAAGGTTATTGTTGCAGTTGTTGGCACAAACCTTTACGATGGAGACAAGGAATTTACAATAAAAAAATCAAAGATAAGAGGTGAGGTTTCAGAAGGGATGATTTGTGCTGAAGATGAAATTGGTCTTGGTACTAGTCATGAAGGAATTATGGTCCTTGGTCCTGACGCTGTTGTGGGAACACCTGCTGCCAGATATTTCAATGTTGAAAGCGACTGGCAGATTGAAGTTGACCTGACACCTAACCGTATTGATGCAGGATCGCACATTGGAGTAGCCCGCGACCTGGCTGCATATCTGAAGCAGCAGATGAATATCAGCTACAAAAAACCTTCCGTTGATGAATTTAAAGTAGAAAACAATAATTTACCTATCCCTGTTGAAATAGGTACTCCGGCTGCATGCCACAGATATGCAGGGGTAACAATTTCAGGGGTTCAGATTAAGGAATCGCCCGAATGGCTGAAAAACAGATTGCGCTCTATCGGCTTAAACCCAATTAACAATGTTGTCGATGTTACCAACTTTATTTTGATGGAAACAGGACAGCCGCTTCATGCTTTCGATGCTTCAGAGATAAAAGGTAACAAGGTTATTGTAAGGA
>CAYUEI010000268.1:0-4078 GCA_964443445.1 uncultured Prolixibacteraceae bacterium
TCCCTGGCTTTTATGGATAGTAATAGCCCAGGCAAGTTTAAGAGGAAAATGAGTAAATTTGCCTATAACTTCTTCTTTAATTTCATTGTTAGTTTCATCTATTGAATATCTGTAATTTTCCCATTGATCTTTAGTAACTCTGATTTCCTCTCTATCCTCGCGGCAAAAAACATCGATATAATCGTCAGAAATATCGGAGACAACGCCTAATTTTCCGTTGTAATATCTTTTTTCAATTGAAGAATCGTTTTTAATAAACATGACCTGAGATCCTTTCTTGACAAGGAAAGTGAAGTCAGAAGGGAAAATATATTCAGGAAAATCGCCCTCAACTTCGGCATTAAAGCGGAAAAGTTTTCCTTTAATTTCATTCAGTTTTTTATCGTTGATTTGTTTGGCCTGAAAATTATGGGTAGTCAATGTGATGTACCCATCATCATCGGAATATGTAAAGTCAGGATGATATCTTGAATTCAAAGATTTAAGAACTTCGAAGTCAATATCGTTATCTCTGATTTTGTTAAGGATATTTATGAAAGCAATATCTTTTTGGCGAAAAACTTCGGTAAGTTCAATACCCACAAAGTTAGATTGTTTTAAAGCTCTGGAGCTAAAGAAGTAGCATGAATCATAATAATCGCGTAGGAGATTCCATTCTTCTTCTTTAATAATTGGAGATAGCTGCTGAAGATCGCCAATCATCAAAAGTTGAGTACCTCCGAAAGGTTTGGTTCTGTCTTTGAATCGGCGAAGGACATCATCAACGGCATCAAGGACATCGGCCCTGACCATACTGATTTCATCAATAATAAGCAGGTCGATACTTTTTATAATATTGATTTTTTCTCTGCTGTATCTTTTAATCCTATCCGATTTATTACTATCGTATTGAAATACATTTTGCTTGTTACCATTGTAAAAAAAAGGAATTTGGGGGCCGAAAGGTATTTGGAAAAAAGAGTGGATAGTAACACCACCTGCATTGATAGCAGCCACTCCTGTAGGGGCAACAATTATCATTCTTTTAGGAGAATTATCTTTCAAATTTCGAAGAAAAGTAGTTTTTCCTGTACCTGCTTTTCCAGTAAGAAAAACACTTTGATTGGTATATTGAATAAAATCGAATGCAAGCTTCAGTTGATTATTTGTTTGGGTGGTCATAAAAAAGAATTAGAAGTTCAACAATAAAGTTTGTTCCAATTTTAGTTAAAAAAACAATATAAATAACGACTATGCATGTTAAAAAAAGGATTAAATTTAATGAGCTATAGAAAAAAGGCATAAAATAATGATAAAAGATAAATGAAAAGATAATGGGAAACTTATCAAATTATATTGAGGAATTTGAAATGTCATTGTTATCTCTTGACAGAATAAAGGCTGATGAGATATTACAAAAAGCAATGATAGACAGCTCCCCCATTGAAGTATCGGGGAAGCTGGTGGCGATGACCCTGCAAAAAATAGGTGAAGCGTGGGAAGAAGGGAGAGTTGCATTGTCTCAAATATATATGAGCGGATTAATATGTGAAGAGTTAATTGAGAAATATATTCCCATAGGAAGTCCTGTCAGAATATCGCAACCAAAAATGGCAATAGCAGTATTTGAAGACTACCATTTACTTGGAAAGAGAATAATTGCATCAACCTTACGTTCTGCCGGATATGAGTTGACAGATCTGGGAGGAGGCCTTTCAGTAGATAATATTGTTGAAATAGTAAAAAGAGACAAATACCAAATCTTATTACTTTCGGTACTTATGCTTAATTCAGCAATGCACATCAAGGATCTAAAGGAAAGGCTTAAAGACGATAATGTAAAAATTATCGTTGGTGGAGCTCCTTTCCGGTTTGATGAAGAGTTATGGATAGAAGTAGGAGCTGATGGATATGGAAAAGATTCATCGGAAGCAATAGAAATTGTCGGGAAAATAATGGAGGGTATGGAATGAAAACAACAATGACACCAATGGAAAGAGTATTAACTACCCTTTCTCATAAAGAACCTGACAGAGTACCACTTTTTTTACTGCTTACAATGCATGGAGCAAAAGAACTAGGCATAAGCATAAAAGAATACTTTTCAAAAAGTGAATATGTTACTGAAGGTCAGATACGCCTTCAGAAAAAATACAATAACGATTGCTATTATCCATTTTTTTATGCGCCTCTGGAAATAGAAGCTTTTGGAGGAGAAGTTATTTATAGTGAAGACGGGCCTCCAAATACCGGGATGCCTATAATAAAGGATATTAACCAAATAAATCAGATGGAACCGCCGTCAGTTAAGGATTCAAAAGTTTTGCATAAAGTACTGACAGCAATTCAAAATCTGAAAGAAAAAGCCGGGGATAAAATTCCGATTATAGGAGTTGCCATGTCTCCGTTTTCTTTGCCGGTAATGCAATTAGGCTTTGAAAAATATCTGGATATATTTCTCAATAAGCCTGATTTATTTGAAAAGTTGATGAAAATCAATATTGAATTCTGTGTCGAGTGGGCTAACGCTCAATTGGAATCGGGTGCAACAGCTATTTGTTATTTTGACCCTATTTCATCAACATCTATGATACCCAGAAGTTTGTATATGAAGACCGGATTTGAAGTGGCAAAGAATACTATATCAAGAATAAAGGGAGCAACAGCAACACACTTTGCTTCAGGCAAGTGTCTTGACATAGCTGATTTAGTACCTCAGACAGGCACCGCTGTTG
The DNA here is from genome assembly GCA_964443445.1 of uncultured Prolixibacteraceae bacterium. GTDB lineage: Bacteria > Bacteroidota > Bacteroidia > Bacteroidales > Prolixibacteraceae > CAYMTR01. Next base: position 2,715 of record CAYUEI010000268.1, read on the forward strand.
TAGGTGTCAGCGTAAAAGAGGATCTGTCACTAATAAAAGAAAAGTTTAAAAATAAAATTACTGTACTGGGAAATCTCAACGGAATAGAGATGCGACGCTGGACATCTGAAAAAGTAAATGCAGTAGTACGCGATGCTATTTCAAAAGCAGCTCCCGGGGGTGGCTTTATATTATCTGATAATCATGGTGAAATACCTTATTCAGTACCGGATAATGTTTTGATTGAGATAAGCAATGCAGTGAAAACATATGGAGAATATCCTATAAAATAAAATGACAAGTAAGCTTTGTATTTACGCATGTAACTCTTTAGTTCCGGAAATAAATTTTGTAATAAAGGAACTCGATTTTGAAAATGTAACTCTGAAAAGTTTTCCTGAATTTTGTGTAGGAAACAGACTTACCGATCAATACATTAATGAAATAGTAAAAGAAGATTACGAAGAATTCTCTAAGATAATATTTATAGTAAGTGCATGCAGAGTTAAAAAAAACGGGGCATCTGAGCTTCCTAAAAAAGTTGAAGTTATTCAACTTGAACATTGTTTTGAAATGATGTTAAATACAGCTTCTGTATACCATTTTTCAAAAAAAGGTTATTACATTACAACAAACGGATGGATAAAAAACTATCCCAGACATAAAAGAAGCTGGGGCTTTACAGATGAAACTGCAAAAATGTTTTTCAATGAATCTGTAAAAAAAATATTATTCCTAGATACCTCAATCAGTGATAATTATAAAACAAACCTTAATTCACTTTCAGAGCTCACCGGCCTTGAATATGAAATATTTCCTATTGGAACTGATTATCTTAAAAAATCTCTGGAAAAGATTATAAAAGAATGGAAAAATGAAGAGGAAAGGAAAATATTATTAACTAAAATATCAGAATTGACACGTTCAAATGCTGACTTTTCATTAATCAGCAATGAACTTAAAGACTTAGTTAATTATACTGAAGAAAAAACAATAGTTGAAAAAATATCTTTCTTACTAAATTTACTTTTCATGCCCGAGAATATTTGTTATTACAAATACATTGAAGAAAAGGAAATTAGCTGCAATTTTTTAAAAGAAACAATATCAATACCTGAGTTTGATAATTCTGATTGTATAAATATAGATATAAAATTCAAGGGAAAATTATTGGGGAAGTTCATTATATATAAAGTAAAATTCATTCAGTTTATTCCAAACTACATTGGAATGAGTAATGTTATAAGCCAAATTGCCGGTTTATCAATTGAAAATGCAAGAAAATATAATGAGCTTAATTTGAAAAATGAGGAATTATCTTCAGCAAATGCAGAAAAGGATAAATTCTTTTCAATTATATCCCATGATTTAAGAGGACCATTTTC
>CAYUEI010000269.1:0-4067 GCA_964443445.1 uncultured Prolixibacteraceae bacterium
CTTTTATCTGTGCACTTGAGAAGTTACAAACCATAACAAGCGACATTATCAGAATAGAAGCTCTCAGGGTTTGTTTGTTTGTTGGTTTGTTTGTGGGATAGTACCGCAATAATTAATTTTCTTCATGAGATTTAGTTTTTTGTGAGTAATATGAATAATTTTTATTCCCACCAAGTTAAACAACATAAATGTTATTAAAAAATATTTTTAATGAATGGCATGTTTTAACCTCTGAATGAACCATTTCAGCCAATGAACGTTTGATCTCAACCAATTCTCTTTGCTTTATCACATTTCTTATTAAAAATAAAACCCGGAGCATAATACTGTTCCGGGTTATATTTTATATCAAATTATAGAACAACCTTTCCCGTCTGCACTTCACCATTTTCATTGACAAACCTGAAAAGCATCAAACCTTCAGCAGGGGAGCATATCTCAGTTTCTCTTTCAGTTATTCGACTTTTGAAAAGCTGTTTCCCTTCCGGGGAATATATTGATATTTCACCTTTACTGCCGTTCAACAAAGAAAGCCTGAGTAATCCGGAAGAAGTCGGAAATAGTTCTATCAGCTTTTTATTTTTTGAATTGAACTCTGCACTGCTTGTTACTTTGCAATCAGGGTAGTCAGGGTTTTGATAGATCAGAATACCATCTTCATGTACACAAAGTAAAACACTAAACCCATTGTCAAACCTGCCAAAAGATTTCAGAGGTCCTTGAATTGATCCAATGCCTTCAATCCATAAAATACCATGTGACATGAAAAAATGTTTCCTGTTAGTTCCAAGTACATTTCTTACTACAACTGAATCTACTGTTAATAGTATACTTCCAAAATCAAAGTACGTATATATGGTATCTCCTTTTTCTATATTGAAATCATAAATTTGTTGGAGATAATTACCTTCATAATTATTGGCGAACACTTTATTAGAATCTTCTTTAAACAACATTCCAGGTTCCCACCACAAAATTAAATCTAATGAAATGTAAACTTTTTTATATAATTCAATTTCCTTGAGTAATGTATCTGTTTCAAATTTGAAGTTTCTGGTTTCAATATAATTGTGATTATCATCAAAAGAAGCAACAGTCCAGATCTTGTTTTCTTTCACAAAAGATTGGGCATATATATTTGTAAATACAGCGAGAGAAATTATTAATGTTATTATGTATTTCATTTTCGTTTTATTTAAGGACAATTTGAATTGTTGGTATATATATCTAATGAGCAACCATGATATACTGTAAAACCTTCATTTAATTCAATAGTACCATAAGTTGATAATGTGAAATGTTGATCAGGTTGAAGGGGATACTTTTTAAATACAGCATTGACTTTCATTCCATTTTGAGAAGATAAGCATCTGGATCTATCTATTACATCTCTAATGATATTATAAGAAGACCAATTTGGGGAGTGATTCATTAAATATGTTCCAAGCCAGGGTTTTCCTCCAGGATAGATTTCATTTATTCTTCTTATTTGTTGCCCATAGAAAGCATCCATAATATGTACCCAATATCTTGTAGTACCTATTCCGTATGCTATAAAATAATGCCCGTCTACATAAATTATTACAGGTTTATTGAAACAAAATTCATTATATAGCTGATCGCCAGTTATAGAGTTGTTAATATAATCGGTAAAGATATTTTTATAATTTGAATACACTAAATTTCTAAATACCCAATCAAGGCCAGCTGCTTGACAACAACCCATAGGAAAATCTCTACAAGAAGTAACACCTGGACTAGGAGTAAATATTTTGTTCTTTGCATATTCAACAATATCAAGTTCATCCGGCGAAGCTTCTCCGTAATAATTTATTATATTTTGAGATGTATGAACCCAACACCAATTTGTACATCCATGATCCTCAAAAACATCAGACATATTTAATACACATTGTTGGCAATATGACTTGTTCCCAATTACAGTTATTGTAATTAAGCATATTAATTTTATAATTGTCTTCATATCCTGCTGTTTTTAAGTTCAGAAAATGTAATTTCAAACAACTCCTTTTTATTAAGGAACTTACTTTCTTTGGTTTTAAACTTGCATTTTGTTACCCCCAAAGGATAGAACTCAAGGTCTTTCCTGCCTTTTACAAGGAATTTACTCCCTATTGATGGGATTACAAGTAATCCATTCTTTTCTTCTTTGTTCTTTAGCAGTTCTTCTTCATCGTTAAGATCATTGGCCAGATAGTTTGCCCCAAAACCGACTACCTCTTGTTTGCCACCTTTCTTTTTCAAGAAAAGGAAACATATAATTCTGTTGTCGACATACAATGGCAGAAACCATTCGTTTGTAACTTGAAATTTAATTTTAATATCACCTTTTTGTTCAACTATAGAATCTTCAGGCAAGGTGTATATGTACATTGGGTCACCTATCTTTATTTTAGTATAGTCAGACTTGCTTGCAAATCCATAATTTATTTCTTTTCCTTCAGGAATCATATCAAGTAACATTGCCAAACCATCACTTACGATTGATTGTTCAGGGACTATGACCAGTTCTTCAGATTCCTGGCTGAATGAACTTATAGAAGAAAGGACCAAGAATGACACTATCAGTAATTTTAAGTTTATACAACTTAAAATGTTATTTATTTTATTTTTTTCTTTTAACATGACTATACAGTGTTAGAGGTTGATCATCTTGTAAGTATCATCTTCTTTGTATCAACTTCCTTGTTGTCAGTTATCAGAGTGTAAAGGTACATTCCCGCTTTTAGGGTATGGCCTTCAATTGTAACAGAAGTATTGCCTCTTTCGTTTACTGTAATCTTTTTGATCTGTTCTCCCTGCATGTTGTAAATGTAAAGTACTGCCCTTAAAACAGATTTAGGAATATTCATTTCTATCAGAGTATTTGAACTAAATGGATTAGGAATATTCTGGTTTAGTGTAGCAATCTGAGGGTCTTCAGCATTAATAAAAGCTGATTTTTCATTGTTTTTTCCCTTTAACGATTCAATTTCACTTTCAAGTGATCCGATTTGTTCCTGTTGTTCTTTCATCGCTTCAACAATAACAGGAATTACAGCTAAATAGTCAATGTAATATTGGTCTGCACCATTATCATAAAAAACAGCTTCAGGCAAGATTGACTGCAGGTCTTGTGCAATTAATCCCAGTCTGTCTTTTTCCATCCTTTTCCTATTTTCCTTTTCTTTTTCATCTTTCATTGAGTCAGGTACTGTACTAATAAAATCGTATTTTAGACCATCAATTTGCAGTATTTTACTAAGAGGTTTGTCAATTGAACGGAAATTCTCTTTTAACCGTTTATCTGATGTTAGAATAAGAGTACCAGCCTTATGAATTGTTCCATAAATAGTATAAAACTGGTTTCCTTGAGTGCCAACAGAACTTTGACTAGGGCTAACCGGTATAAAAGTGTTACTAGTACAGGTTCCTGCTTGTAAATTGCCAATTACTTCTGCACCATAATTGGCAGTTAATTTTCCTCCGGAACTTATGGATACTGCCTGACTAAAAGAAAATACTGGATAGATCATCAGTAACAAAAGAGCAGTTAGTTTTAAGTTATTTACTCTTTGTTTGTTTGTTTGTTTGAGGGAAAGTTCCCAATTGATTAATTTTTTTCATAAGATTTCATTTAGGGTTAATAATATAGTTTATTAAATGTTATCCCAAGTTAAACAACATAATTGATTTAAGCAAAATAAATAGTAAGAACTTTATGAATAATAGGATTTAACCTCTGAATGAATCATTTCAGCCAATAAACGTTTGATTTCAGTCAATTAAGCTTTGACAAACTTCTTATAAAAAATAAAACCCGGAACAAAATACTGCTCCGGGTTTTTTAAGTATCAATTACAACACAATCTTCTCTGTCACAACTTCATTGCTTTCAATCCTTATCCTCAATACGTAAACCCCACCTCTTATCCCTTCGGAAGGAATATCCACCTTAGAAGATTTTATATTCCTCCATTTCCGGATAACTTTGCCTGATGAATTGATAAGTGATATTTCCTTAACCACCTCTTTTGATTGAATATTAATGTTCCGAGACTGCTCAT
>CAYUEI010000270.1:0-4060 GCA_964443445.1 uncultured Prolixibacteraceae bacterium
GCTATCCCTTCAATATTAAGACATTCATATTTGCATGTACCATATACTGAAGCTTTAATTTCAGATTATTATTATGATTTAAAAGCTAAGATCCCGGCTTCATTATGGGTTTTATTTGCCTTAGTCCCTCTTCTGATTATTGTATTTTCATTTACGAATATTAAAGAAAGAAGCAAACTCACTGCAACAATAATATTCAGCTTAATAAGTGTATTGTTTATCCTCTGGCAATCAAAAATAAGCTATAACCCAAATGCTGAAGAAGTGATGCTGTATGACCATCATGCCCGCAGGTTTGAATGGGAAAAAATAATAAAACATGCAGAAAATAATCCTCCGAAAAATGACCTTTCTCTTTCTATGCTAAATCTTTCTCTGGCAAAAACTAACCGACTATCTGCTGATTTGTTTAAATACAGGCAAAATGGAATTGAAGGCTTGTTTTTAAATATGAGAAATGAAAATGTTGAAACAATGATGGGAAATGAAATATTATTTCATTTAGGATTTATGAATGCTGCTCAGCAATATGCTTTTGTAAGTACGGAAACCACAGCCAGCATGCAGAAAAGTGTACGTTCAATCCAAAGACTTGTTGAAACAAATATTATCAACGAAAATTACAATGTAGCTTCAAAATATCTATACCTTCTGGAGAATACTTTCTTTTATAAAAAATGGGCTAAAAGTGCACGAAATTTAATTGATAATCCGGAATTAATAATGCAGCACCCTTTATGGTCTGAAATGAAAAAATTGTCTATTAAAAACGATTTCTTCTTCAATATAAAAGAGATTGATAAGGCTTTAAAAATAATGCTCGATGAGCATCCTGCTAACAGAACGGCTTTTGAATATTTAATGTCTTATTATCTTTTGAATAAGGACCTCAACAGTTTTATGAATAATCTATACAGGATTGACAAAATCAATTACGCTCAAATGCCCGTTTTATATCAGGAAGCTGCCCTTTTTGCTGTAAGTCTTATCAACAACCAGCCTGATGCTGTTGAAAATTTCCCTGTTTCTTCTGAAACAAAAGCAAGAATGAGGTCTTATGCCGATATTTACACATCATCAAAGAATGCTGAAGACATATTGAAGGAAAAATATTCTTCAACTTTCTGGTACTATTTTCACTTTAAATAATCAAAGGATAAATGAGAATTAAAAAATTAAAAATATATCACATTTTAGTTTTGTTTCTTTTTGTATTAGTAATACAAGGATGTGAAAATAAAATAAAACAGGTTGCCTCTTTAGAAGAATTACCGAATATATATCCTGATTATCAATATGTGACAATACCTTCAAATATTGCTCCCTTAAATTTTAAAATTAAAGGCTCTTCAAATAAAATACTTGTCGAATTCAAATATAAAGCGGGAAAAACAACTGTCACAGGTAAGGGAAAGATTGATATTCCTATTAAAAAATGGAGAAAAGTATTAAACGAAAGCAAAGGGGATTCAATTATCGTTACTGTATATGAAAAATATTCAAATTCATGGAAACAATATAAAAGTTTTTCAATTTATGTAAGCTCTTATGAAATTGATTCTCATTTAGTTTACAGATTAATTGCCCCCGGTTATGAGAACTGGAGTAAAATGGGAATATATCAGCGTGACCTTACCGTTTTCAAACAAAAGGCAATTATTGAAAACACACTTATCCCCGGTTCTTGTGTAAACTGCCATTCTTATAAAATGAATGATCCCGGTAAAATGATGTTTCACCTTCGGGCACCAAACGGAAGTACATTCATTATTGATCAGGATAAGATTAAAAGCCTGGATACACGAAGCGGCAAGCTAATTGCTAATTGTGTTTATCCATACTGGCATCCATCAGGTAATTATATTGCCTTTTCTGTCAACAAAGTTTCACAGGCATTTCACTCTGCTAAAGAAAAAAGGATAGAAGTAATCGATAGTAAATCAGATATTGTTGTAATAGATATAATCAACGATAAAATTATTACTTCTGATTTAATAACAACAGATACTGAATTTGAAACATTCCCATGCTTTTCACCTGATGGAAAATATCTTTATTTTACTTCTGCTGTTAAAAAAGAAATACCTGCTGAGTACAATCAAATAAGATATAACCTGAAAAGAATTTCATTTAATCCCGAAATACAGAAATTTGGAAATAGAACAGAAATGATTATCAACGCTGATTCAATGGGCAAGTCAATATCCTTTCCAAGAGTATCACCCGATGGCAAGTACCTGATGTTTACAATGGCTGATTACGGCAACTTTACTATCTGGCATAAAGAAGCAGATTTGTATGTACTGGACTTACAGGAAAAGAAGTACTTTCCACTAAAAGATGCCAACAGCAATGATGCAGAGAGTTATCATTCATGGTCATCCGATTCCCGATGGTTCGCTTTTGGAAGCAGAAGAGATGATGGCTTATATACAAGACCATATTTATGCTTCTTCGATGAAAAGGGGAAACCGGGAAAACCATTTTTAATTCCTCAGAAAGATCCTGATTACTATACCTCGTTATTGTTTTCATTTAATATTCCTGAGCTCGTTAAAGGTGAAACAAAGATTGACCATTTAGAAATCGAAAGCAAAACATTAAAAGGTAAGCCGGATAAGGTGCACTGAATCATTTCAAAACATACTTTTTTAATGAATTTTATCATGAAATCATTTAGAATTACACTTAATTTTACAGAAATTTTTTAAATATAATACTATGAAAACCAATTCACTATTAATCTTATTTCTAGCAATTATGATATCATCATGTAGTCAGAAAAAAACTGAAACAGAGAATCCATTCTTCTCTGATTTTAATACCCCATTCAATGTTCCCCCGTTTGAAAAAATTCAAAATGCTCATTACATACCTGCCTTTGAGCAAGGAATTAAAGAGCATGATGTAGAATTAGAAAAAATAATTAATAATTCAGAAGAACCAAGCTTCTCAAATACTATTGAAGCACTTGAATATTCAGGAAGGTTGCTCAATAAAGTATCTTCAGTGTTTTTCAACCTGAATGAATCAAACACTTCGGATGAAATGCAGGAGATAGCCAGAAATATAATGCCTCAGTTATCTCAACACAGCGATGCAATCATGTTGAATGATAAATTATTCAAAAGAGTTAAGGCTGTTTATGACAATAAGGAACAATCGGGTCTTAACGCTGAGCAAATGAAGCTGTTGAATGAAACATACAAGGGTTTTATCCGCAACGGTGCTAATCTGAATGAAGAGCAAAAAGAGAAAATGAAAAAGATAAACGAAGAACTTTCTTTATTATCATTGAAATTCGGTGAAAATCTGTTGGCTGAAACTAATGATTTCAAACTTACTATTGACAACAAGGATGATCTTGTCGGGTTACCCGAATCTGTTATTTCCGGAGCAGCAGAAGAATCAGGAGTTGAAGGCAAATGGGTATTCACCCTTCAAAAGCCAAGCTGGATTCCTTTCCTTCAGTATTCTGAAAAAAGAGAATTAAGGGAAAAGCTTTACAAAGCCATGTATAATCGTGGCAACAATAATAATCAAAACGACAATAAGGATATCATCAAAAAAACAATTACACTCCGTACTCAAAGAGCAAAACTATTAGGATTTGAAAATCACGCTACTTATACCCTTGACGATTGTATGGCAAAGACTCCTGAAAATGTTTATGAGTTACTTTATAAGCTTTGGGAACCTGCAATTAAAAATGCTAAGAAAGAAGCTGCCGATATGCAGGCAATGATAGATAAGGAAGGTGGAAAAATCAAGCTTGAGAGCTGGGACTGGTGGTATTATGCAGAGAAAATCAGAAAAGAAAAGTATGACCTTGATGATTCTCAATTAAGACCTTACTTTGAATTGAATAATGTTAGAAACGGAGCTTTCACTCTTGCCAATAAGCTTTATGGAATCAGCTTTACTGAAGTAAATAACCTTCCTCTTCCCCACCCTGAAGCAAAGGCTTTTGAAGTAAAAGATGAAGATGGCTCTCATATCGGTTTAATTTATGTTGATTATTTCCCAAGGGAAAGTAAAAGAGGCGGTGCCTGGATGGATG
>CAYUEI010000271.1:0-4057 GCA_964443445.1 uncultured Prolixibacteraceae bacterium
CAGGATTGTGGGTACAAAAATTATCAGAAGTTAAAATTGATTTTCTAATTTGTGGGTACAAAAAAGATAGATAGACATATCAAGATAATGCCGAAAACCCTTTCCCACTGAAAGTAGTAAAGGTTTCTTAATGAATAAATTCGTCTAAAAATTTAAAATTCTATCCTTTTTAGGATATTTTCAGCTAAAATTTCTTTCAATTTATCCCACCCGAGCCCTTTTTTAGAAAAATATTTGGGCTTTTTTACCCATTTTTTACCCAGAAAAAAAAATTCAAATCAGACTGCCTAAGCATTTTTCCAAATTCTATTGTAGATTGAACTTTTCTCAGGTTATAAAATGAATATTTTAGGAATTCATTTTTGTTCCCGATGGTGGAAAATAGTGTATGTATACATCTATGCGCACGCAAGTCCTCCCAACCTTTTTTCAGGTTTGGCATCTGGAAAATCGTTTCAAATGAAATGGTGAAGAAAATGATTCAATTTTACCTTGAGGAATCAAGAACAATTATTTATCCATAGGTGAAAATACGGGCAAATTACGGGCACGACTTTGAAATATGAAAGAAATAAAAAATCCATAACATTCATTACTTGATTGTTATGGATTTAATCAACATTTTATTTGTGCCCAAAACAGGACTCGAACCTGCACGCCATTGCTGACACTAGTCCCTGAAACTAGCACGTCTACCAATTCCGCCATTTGGGCTTTGAGCTTGCAAATATAGAAAAAAATAATTTTCACAAAGGGAATCTTTTAAATAACCTTTTTTTTATTTTCAATGCCGGTGACACTCCTTTTATTTTTCAGATTATGCTATTTTATTGCTTTTCTTTATAACTGTAATAATCAGGTGTCACTTCAATATTATGGTTTGAGTTGTACTTCAAATAGTAATTATTAAGGAGTCAAGAGATTTAATGTTTATCAATTTCAGGCAGTGAAATAAAAAGTATAATTAAGAAATCATTTGATGTTAAGGTCTATAAACAGGAAAATTATGCATATTGATAACTAATGTTTAGATTTGAGAAAAATATAACTGATTGTTACAAAATACAATGTCGATAATAAACTCACAGGTAGATTCACATATAGAAGCCATAAAGGAAGTTGCCGGTTACCTTTGGGAAAAGGGATGGGCAGAGCGCAATGGTGGCAACATTTCAGCCGATCTTACCGGGCTTGTCGATGAAACAGAATTTGAAAAGGGCAGGCGATATATCAGTGCTGATCTTCCTGAAGAATCGGCAAATATGATACTCTTTGTAACAGGCACAGGTAAGAGGTTAAGAGATTTACGCACCCGAGCTGAAATGGCATCTTGTATATTAGCAATAGATGCTGAAGCCAAAGGCTACAATATTATTTGGGGAGGATTGGATAATCAGGGGTTCAGGCCAACAAGTGAATTTATCTCACACATATCAATACATCTTTATAACAGATCAATAGGTAACGAATATCGTTGTGTAATACATACGCATCCGACTGAGCTGATAGCTTTGAGTCATCATCCGATTTTAGGAAATGACGAGTTGAAACTCAACAAGGCATTGTGGAGTATGCTTCCCGAGATAAGGGTTTTCATGCCAAGAGGAATTGCAATTGCTGAATATTTATTGCCTGGTAGTAAAGAACTTGCAGAGTTGACAGTAAAGGGACTTGAAGGCAGAGATGTTATATTATGGAGCAAGCACGGTGCTTTATCATCGGGAAGGGATGCACTGGAAACATTCGATTTTATTGATGTGGCAAACAAAGGAGCTGTGGTTTATCTTAAATGTTTGCAGGCAGGATTCACTCCGGAAGGGTTGACAGATGATGAACTTAAAGGACTAGAAGTCTTTATTTGAAAATTTCTTGCTTCGATTTAACATTTTTTAACAATTTTCACGAATTATTGTTAGGTGAATTGAATTAGTTTTTGAAACTTTGGCGAATTATTTAAACAAATACTTTAATAAACGATTTGTTATGAAACGAACATGTTTGCGGTCAATCACAAACATAGATCAATTGGAAATTGGTGTAAACCAAAATACGACATGTGAGTTCCATACGACAATTAAAAAATAAATTATTTACGTATGAAAAAAATCTTTCTTGTTGTAATAACATTACTTACGATGACAGTATCAGTCTATTCCCAGAAAAGTTTCACCTTGGGTGTTTCCGGTGGATATGATTACAATATGAATCATTTGGGTGGCTTAACCAACTTTACAAATAAGACTCCTGACTTTAGTGTTGGGGCTGACTGGGCATTTTTATTTCTAAATGAAGATTTAAGGGCCAGAATTGGATTAGGATATTCAAATGTCAGTTTTAATCAGGATTATTCATATACTTCTGAAAATCCTTTGACAGTTGACAGAACTCATTATGTTTTCAACAATCTTTATGTAACTCCACGTGCTGATTACAGGCTTCTTAAGCTTGGAAACTTCGATCTCTATGCAAGTCTTGGTCTTGAGTTGGAATTCCTCCTTTACAAGTATGAAGGAACATACCTTAAGAATGGCAGCTATGATGATTCATCATTCTGGAAAAAGGCAAATACTAAAACTTCTGCCGGTGCAATTGGAGGATTGATTTTTAAATACAACTTCAACGATAAGATTGGTATAACCGTATCACCTGATTATACTTATTTCTTCAATGAATTTATTGAACTTGATAATGATAAAGACTTCCAAAGAGCAAGCTTGAAAATTGGTCTTGAATGGAAATTCTAAAAGATATTTTTAATTAAAGGACAAAGGCTGTTTGATAAATCAAGCAGCCTTTGTTTTTTATGTAAGTATTAGAAAATTAATCAGAATTTGAAATTATAGCTGAACCCTATAATGTGGGAATCTACAGGCCAGGCAACATTAAATTCGTTTTCAAACATATAAAAGACGCTTATTTCAGATGACTTATTGATTTTATAAGAAATACCCCCTTTAATTCTTGATTGATTGATAATGCCTCCGTTAGTGTTGTTGATATGATAAAAAAACTCATACTCTGCAAAAGGAGTGAATCGGGTACCAAACCAATTGTAATCTATACCTATCGAGTTTCTGCTTATCAGTTTATTCATACCTGAAGCTAAGGAAGATGATATTTCATCGAAACCATATTGAATAACAGTCTTTATTTTAAAATCAAAATCGTCAATAGAAGTTTTATAACGCAGATATGCCGATGCACGATATGCAGTACTAATCCTACGTACATCATTCATGTCATGCATAAAACGACCCGAAACCCCAAATCGCATCTGCTTGATAATGTCGTACGATAAGGAAGCTTCTACAAAAGAGCGATCGTATGTAGTAAGATACTTATCAAAACGAGTTTCCACTTCAACGGAGGCTGACAGATCATTTATTATTTCAGCTTCAGCAGATGCGGAAAGCCTTGCCCTGAAATCGTTGGAAAGGGCATCAGCACTATAAAAACAACATATTAGTACCAGTACAAGAACTGATGCTTTGAAATTTTTAATCATCACTACTGTCCGAAAAGGATGAATTATCGTCGGCAAGATTCTCCTGATTGTTATTTTCATAGTAATAGATATTTATCTTGGCAGTATCTCTAAGAAAATCAATCTTTCCGACTTCTATTTTATTTATTTTAAGACCAGTGCGTGCTTCAATGTCTTCAATAAGCTTTTGCCTGTTTTCAGGCTTAATAAGCTCTATCTTTTCGTATGTTATGACCTTTGTTGATTCATGTTTTAGAAGGACAAACCTTTCAAGAACATAAGGAACAGCAGCAAGCAGAGCATTGGTAATGAAAAGCTCGGCATAGCTTACTTTCTTATTCGACAGAGCATTGATAACTGAAATACCTATAACAAGAAACAAGTATGTCATCTCCTTGATTGGTATTTGTAGTGTGCGATATCTTATTATTCCGAAGATTGCAAATAAACCAAGCGCAAATCCTAATTCAAGTTTAACATTATCGAGAAGAAAGCAAATGAGGAAGATTACAGTTGAGATGAGCATGTAAGTGAAAAGGTAATCTTTTCTTTTTCTGACATTGTAATAAATAA
>CAYUEI010000272.1:0-4048 GCA_964443445.1 uncultured Prolixibacteraceae bacterium
AGGTATCGCAGGTTTATTGACGTTTTTACAGAGAAAGCATATTTAAAGCTTAAGTTGAACAAAAATCCTGAAACAATATGGAGTGAAACTGAAAGGGAATTTCAGGAGACAGTGAAAAATGGGATAACATTTACATTTTAAAAAGCATAAATAAAAGATGGATAAAGTTGTATTGGTTACAGGGGCATCTTCCGGAATAGGAAAAGAAACAGTAATGATGCTCTTGAAGGAAGGCGGGTATAAAGTTTATGCTGCAGCAAGGCGCATTGAAAGAATGGCCGACATTCAGGAACTGGGAGCAAAAGTAGAAAAGCTTGATGTAACAGATCGTGAATCTTCAGGAAAACTTATAGATAAAATAATTGCTGAAAGCGGTGGATTGGATATTCTTGTCAACAATGCAGGATATGGATCTTTGGGTTCGATAGAAGATGTACCTATTGAAGAGGCAAAGAAGCAATTTGAAGTTAATGTATTCGGTCTTTCATTATTGATACAGAGAGTACTTCCGGAAATGAGGAAAAAAGGCAAGGGACTTATAATCAACGTTTCTTCAGTAGGAGGAAAAATGAGCACCCCGCTTGGAGGATGGTATCATTCAACAAAATATGCTGTTGAAGGTTTAAGCAACAGTCTCAGGATGGAAGTCAAACCATTTGGTATTGATGTTGTGTTGATAGAGCCGGGACCAATTCTATCGGAGTGGAGTAAGATTGCCACTGATAATATGATAAAAACATCGGGTGAAGGAGCCTATAAAGAATTGGCAGCTTTAATGGCCAGAAATTTCGGACTTATGTATATTGAAGGGCATACTTCAACATCAGCAACAGTAGCTAAGTCGATTATGAAGGCAATAAAGTCAAGAAGGCCAAAAACAAGGTACCCTACCGGAAGATATGCCAGATTGATATTGTTTTCAAGTAGGATTTTGTGCGATCGTCAGTTTGATAAGATGATCAGTATTTTAATTAAAGATTCAGCTATACTCAGATATCTTTCCAACAAGTTTAAAAAATGAAATTAAAAATCAGGTTTAATTTAAAATGAAAAGAAAAATGTTGATTCCCCTGATAATTATTTTAGTAATAATAGCCGTTCCTTTAATATTTCTTAAGGTAGCACCTCAGCTGGGGCATAAGTCTTTGGGAGAAAGTCTTGAAAAAATAAAGAAGTCGCCTAATTACAAGTCGGGTATATTTTTAAATCCTGTAAAAACCACTATGGACATACCTTCTAAAAAGGTTTTTAAAGAAATGGCCAATAAGACTGAAAACAGGATACCTGCGGAAAAAATAGAAACACTGCCTTTAAATATTGATGCATACAGATCAAATAACAATGATGAAGTAACAATAACCTGGCTGGGACATTCAACCATGCTGATAAAAATTGAAGGAATAACAATACTTACAGATCCTGTATTCAGTAAAAGAGCTTCAATAACTTCATTGTTCGGTCCAAAAAAGTTTCTTTATACAAATGAATATTCAGTTACAGATTTACCTTCAATAGATGTTGTTATTATATCACATGACCACTATGATCATCTTGATTATAAGACTATAAAAAAATTGAAGAATGTATCAGAATTTTATGTTCCATTAGGTACAAAAGCTCATCTGGTGCATTGGGGAATAAAGGAAGAAAAAATAAAAGAGCTTGATTGGTGGGAGGAAGCTATCTTCAAAGATATCAGGTTTGCTGCCACTCCTGCCCGTCATTTCTCGGGAAGGCAACTTAATGACCGATTCAAAACACTATGGTGTGGCTGGGTAATAAAAGGTAAAAACCATTCTCTTTTCTTTTCAGGTGATTCAGGATATTTTGATGGCTTCAAACAAATTGGAGATAAGTATGGACCTTTTGATTTTTCAATGATGGAAAACGGGCAGTATAGTATTTACTGGCCAAATATACATATGATGCCGGAGGAAAGCGTGATGGCAGCCATTGATCTTAAAAGTAAGGCAGCCATGCCAATACACTGGGGTAAATTTAAGTTGAGTATCCATGAATGGAATGAGCCTCCACATAGATTTTATGTTCATGCCAAGAAGAATAACCTTAAAGTTGTTTTACCGTTTATTGGTCAGACTTTCAATTTAAACAATCTGCCTGTAGATACTTTTAGTTTTTCAAATAATTAAATATCAGAATAAATGATAGTGCCAGATTACATAAAACCGGGAGATAAAATAGGAATAGTATCAACGGGATCAAGAATAAACTCTGATATAATAGAAAAAGCAGTAACTCTTTTACGATCGTTGGGATATGAAGTTATCATTGCTGAAAATGTTTTATCATCATACAATCAATTTGCCGGAAGAGATGAAGACAGAGCGTCTGACCTTCAGAAAATGATTGATGATGATTCAATTAAGGCCATCATTTGTTCAAGGGGCGGTTATGGAAGTCTGAGAGCTGCAGAGCCTGTAAATTGGGAAAAAATAAAAGGGTCGCCAAAGTGGATAGTAGGATTCAGTGATGTAACAGTTATTCACTCGAAGTTGAACAAGATGAGGATAGCTTCAATACATGGAGTAATGCCCAAGTACTTTCTTGATGAAGAAAAACCATCTGTAAGTTTTAACCTGCTTTTTGACGCCCTCTCTGGAAGAGAAATCAGATATGAAATTCCTGCTAACATTTACAACAGGGAAGGAAGATCAAAAGCAGAAATAACAGGAGGCAATCTTTCAATGCTTTATAGTCTGAGAGGAACAAAATATGATATAGACACAAAGGGCAAGATTCTCTTCATTGAAGATCTTGATGAATATAAATATCACATTGACAGGATGCTCATGAATCTGAAAGTTGGGGGTAAACTGGCAGGTCTGGCTGGACTTGTAGTAGGAAACTTCACTGGAATAAAAGACAATGACACCCCTTTCGGAAAAACATTAGAAGAGATAATTCTTGATTCAGTTAAAGAATATGACTACCCGGTAATATTTGATTTCCCGGCAGGGCATATAAAAAATAATTTCCCATTGAAATTTGGACAAAAAGCAGAAATAAATGTAAGTAAAGACGGAGCATATTTAAAACAAAATAAATAAAAACCAAACCCAAATTATTACCATGGCAGAGCATATTGATTTAGGCAAGAAAGGAGAAGATCTTGCCTGTAAATATCTTTTGAAAGAAGGATATACCATATTAGCCAGGAACTGGCGTTTTCTAAAACGGGAAATAGATATAATTGCTTTAGACAAAAAAGAACTTGTCATAGTAGAAGTAAAAACCCGTAATTCTTACATCTATCAGGAACCAAGAGATTCAATCTCAAGAAATAAGATACTTTTCCTTACAAATGCTGCCGAGCATTATATTTATGAACAGAATATTGATTTAGAAACCAGGTTTGATGTAATATCCATAAAATGGTATTCAGAAAACAAATATGAATTAGAGCATATTAAAGATGCCTTTACTCCAATAATCAGCAGATAATTATGAATTCTGTTTAAGTATTGCGGATTGAATTTTAGTTAAGATTGTATATCTTAGCGGCTTAATTAGAGGGTGCACTTAACAATGATTATAAAAATTGTAAATAAATCGGATAACCCTTTACCGGGTTACAGTACAGAATTGTCGGCAGGAATGGACATTCGGGCTTATTTAAAAGAAGAAATTCTGTTAAAACCTTTGCAGAGGGCTCTTATTCCTACAGGGCTATACATACAACTCCCTGAAGGTTATGAAGCTCAAATAAGACCAAGGAGTGGGTTAGCTTTAAAACATGGAATATCTATTCTTAATACACCGGGTACTATTGATGCAGATTATCGGGGAGAAATTGGCGTAATTATTGTTAATCTTTCAAATGATGATTTTGTGATTAAGAGTGGGGAGAGAATTTGCCAGATGGTTATTTCAAAACATGAAACAGCAAACTGGGATCAGGTAGAAATATTGGATGAAACAGCCAGAGGTGCCGGAGGTTTCGGACATACCGGTAAACATTAAAAAATTAAAAATGAACAAATACTATCTTATAGTTTTCATTTTATTGTCTTTTATTCTATTTAGTTGC
>CAYUEI010000273.1:0-4015 GCA_964443445.1 uncultured Prolixibacteraceae bacterium
TTGTAATAAACAGATTCCAGCTGACTCATCGGATTCAGATATTCATCAATCATTCTTTGCTCCGTATAACCTGCTGCCTGTCCGCACCACGACCACATCATTACATTAACGTCAGGATTTGTTGTCCCCCTGCCGGTAACGGGATCTACTTCTCCAAGATAATTAATCGTATGATTATACCAATCAGGATAATAACCAACATCGCGCATCGTATCGTAATGATCATCTAAATCTAGTGCCCCATCTGATCCCCCGTTATTAAATCCAAATATATTTTCAGGTAGCGCTAATCCTTTTCCTCCTCCGTTAGCAAAATCAACAAGCCCATTCATCCCGTCAATCAACTGACTCCCATGGCTTGTATGGGCATAAGCTATGTGCAAGGTAGTTTTGGCACTGTTTATCGATTCCGGAGAAAGAAGTGTAATGTTTGTATTCAGGTGATTTATAGTCAACTGCCCTAATAATGAAAATGACATGTTGATACACACCAGAAAAAATAAAGCTTTTTTCATAATCAAGGTTAGATTAATTGATATTCAAAGTAATAAAATAAATTTAATGAAAATTAAAAACCTTGAATATTTTTCAGTACTATTTGATTATCAGTTTCCTGCTACATTTATATAACCCACTTTTTACTATAATAATATACACACCTTTATCAATTTCCATTAAATCTATACTTTCACTTTTTGTTTTAGTCGCTTCATTGAAATAAACCCGCTGACCAGTAACACTATATACTGAAATTTCTGCAGGCAAACCCAATCCTGAAACGTCAACATTAAATTTACCGTTATTGGGATTTGGATACACTTTTATTTCTCCATAATACTTATCTCCAACAGAAGTAACTAATTCTTCAGCTGTTTTAGATTCTTCAAATTGATTATTTAACAGACTTCTACCTCCTGCATAATCACAGAATGAACTGTCTGGAGTTATAAAAGCAATCATGTTACAACCTTCATGACTATAAAATCCAGGAAGAAATCTAATATTATTTCCGGCAATAAATCTTACTTGAGATCCTTCATATAATTCGACACTATTTTCATCCCCTGCTACTATAATTGACTGGTATGCATTAAAACATGTATCAGCAATTTCTGTAAAATCATGGTTCGTTAATACTATTTCCTGAGGTATACTACTCTCTTCAGTTGTAATGCTAAAATCATCAATCGCCCAATACCAACCCTGTTCTCCTATATAATTCCATTTGAATTTTACATTTGATTGCCCGGCAATTTCATTAGTTAAATCAATAGTAAAGTGCTCAGGATTTTCAGTGTCAATGATCCATTCTTTAACTTCAAACCATAAAGCCCCCTGATCAATTGTATAATAAAACTTTGCACTGTCAGATGAAAAGTTTTTAAAGCAATGATAAAAAGATACATTTACATTCGTTTCATTTGAAAAATCAAATTCAGGGGAAATAAGATCACAATTCTGATCACCTCCCATATAATCACTATCAACAATAGCAAAACCATTAGTCCCGGTAGGCGAATTTATAGTTCTTAAACCCGGATTGTCAAATTGCCATACTTGACCGGTTGCAATATTATCAATTAGAACCCAGCAGGATGGTTTAGTGCGTTCAGAAAAGTCTTCACTATAAGGGAAAGTATTAATTATATCGCAATTGACATCCAAGGGTTCCATCTGAAACACACTCACTGATATATGTTGCATTCCTTCATATTCATCTCCCCATGTCATCGAGTGAACCTGATAATCCCATGTGTTATGAAGATAAATCGTTTGAGTATTTTCATCATATCCTATCCCAACCATTGTATGCCCTCTAACGTGAATCATAACCGGACGGCCTGCATTTATTTCAGACATATAATCATAAAAAGAAAAACCTTTTGAATTACCATTATAGCCTATAATGGTCTGTGTATATCTGTTGATCAAGTTATAACCCCTGGAATTGAAGAATAATTCAAGCCCATAAATGCCATCGTCATTTTGATTATTGTCAAATCTATCACCATCCGGATAGAAATAATAATTTGTTGATCCGTCTGTGTTGTCGTAAGCAGATTGATTGGTTTTCATAAAATCTGCAGTACAATCTTCATGAGTGTGTTGTGCCCAACCATTAGTTATATAAGGATCACTTCCATTATTTCCAACTCTTATCCAGTAATCATCAATATGACCCCTTGTCGCCCTTCCATCCAAACCCATCCTGCTGGCACTTAAAGGACATAAATCTCTTGTTTCACCATTTATATCAGCAGCTCCCCAAACAGCGTTCGTTAATGGAAATACTCCATAATTCGTCGGTCCTGCATACATATTATCATAACCCATTCTATCATAATACCCTGCAATCATTGCTCCGGATGTAGGAGAGCACCCAAAACTCCATCTAAGAGCAGGAACACCACTTATCATGACTGCATTTGCTGTAAATAAAGCAGATTTCATCCTATATCCCGCAGGAGGTGGACTCGATGGTATCCTTATTTTATAGATTTCTTTACCATTTTCATCAATCTCCTTCGATTCAATATATTTTTCGTCTATAGGCTTAATATATTTCTGTGCAGTAGAAACTGAAGTAACAACAAAAAAAATTAAACACAAGATTGATAATCTCTTATACATAAAAAGTTTAATTAGAATTAAAACCCTGAACAAATCACTCTTTACAATATTCCCTTGTTGTATTTTTCAACTTCAACATTTAAAAAATATCAGTAATCCTATTATTCCTTTGATAAATCCCCGATAAAAAAATAATAAGTACTTAAATATAGGGAGGTAATGTGCTCTGTGAAAATATAAAAAACAAAGGACTTTGCTAATTATTTATAAATAATATTTTGCGATAAAATAAAATATTATGAAAACCAAAGAACACCTCTATCTCAAACCAAATTTTATTTGTTTTTACATGATATTATTTTTCATTTTTTATTATTCGATTAAAAACTTCGAAATTATTCTCAATTCACAGAACATTGAGTTAAACCTCAAAAACACTGATTATAAAACACTTTGATATTAATATCCACTTAATTTCTAAAATTTATTAGTCGTATTTATTTTTAAAAAACCTCTTCATATACTAAAAAATCTAATTTTACGACTTTAATTACTTAACCTTAAAATTATAAAACCTTAGAAAAATGAAAGCATACGTTTTTCCGGGACAGGGAGCCCAATACCCAGGGATGGGTAAAGATCTTTTTGAAAAATCAGAATTTGCTAAAGATCTTTTTGAAAAGGCAAACAATATTCTTGGATTCGATATCTCAAAAATAATGTTTGAAGGTACTCCTGAAGAATTAAAGCAAACGAAAGTAACTCAACCTGCAATATTCATTCATTCTGTAATCCTGGCTAAAGTCCTTGGTGAAAAATTCAATCCTGAAATGGCTGCCGGTCATTCACTTGGTGAGTTTTCAGCTCTTGTTGCTGCCGGAGCTCTTTCTTTTGAAGATGGGTTAAATCTTGTTTCCAAAAGAGCTATGGCAATGCAAAAAGCTTGTGAAAAACAACCCTCTACCATGGCTGCTATTGTGGGTCTTGAAGATGAAATAGTTGAACAGGCTTGCCTTGAAACTGATGGTGTTGTCGTTCCTGCAAATTACAATTGCCCCGGGCAGCTTGTTATTTCAGGTTCAGTTGAAGCTGTTAATTCAGCATGCGAACTTTTGAAATTAAAAGGAGCGAAACGTGCATTAGTCCTGCCGGTTGGAGGTGCTTTCCATTCTCCGCTAATGGAACCTGCAAAGGAAGAACTGGCTAAAGCAATTGAAAATACTGTCTTCAATAAACCAATTTGTCCTATATATCAGAATGTTGATGCCAAACCACAGACAGATCCTGA
This sequence comes from uncultured Prolixibacteraceae bacterium, assembly GCA_964443445.1. Classification (GTDB taxonomy): domain Bacteria; phylum Bacteroidota; class Bacteroidia; order Bacteroidales; family Prolixibacteraceae; genus CAYMTR01. Next base: position 3,860 of record CAYUEI010000273.1, read on the forward strand.
AATAATTAAAAAGAATCTTATTGCCCAGCTTACTGCTCCGGTAAGATGGACTCATACTGTTATGAATATGGTTGCCGATGGAGCAGAGTCTTTCACAGAATTAGGTCCCGGTAAAGTATTACAAGGATTAATAGAAAAAATCGAAAGTTCTGTTTC
>CAYUEI010000274.1:0-3999 GCA_964443445.1 uncultured Prolixibacteraceae bacterium
TTCTGCTTGCAGGATGCGAAAAAGACGAGCCGGGTGATCCCAACTACCCGACTATGATTGAAGGTGTTAGTGAGGAAGTAATTAATAATATTGCTACCCGATTATCAGTTACGGCCTTATATAATTGCACTTCAATAGATACCTTTGGCTTTTGTTTTATCACCAGCCAATATCAGTCTTGCGAAATAAAAGATTCGGTTCATATATGTCCGACTTTAAATGAAGCCGACGTAAATGACCTTTTCACTCGTGCCATGAGTGATTATTCTGATTTACTGAATCTGGACAATCCTTCAGAAATAAAAGCAATTGAAATTAAAACTACAGAAGGGAAAAGTTTTGCTGATTTTAAAGTAGAATTTCCTGATTCAACTCCGGAGAATATATTGGTTTCTTCAAGTTTACAGTATTATAATGAAATACCGGTTAACGGGACTACAATTAAAGCCTTAATTCATCAGGGTGAAGTGATATCTGTTGGAGGCCGCAGATTTAAGAATATTTATATACCTCAGACAGAAGTATATAATGAAGGAAAAGCAAAAGAATTGCTTTATAATCAAACATTCACTTATAATTCAACAAAAATAAAGCCTGTAAAGGAAACTTACTTTTATACTTCCAGAAAGATTATAATGCCGGTATTAAGAGACGATAAAGTTGAACTTCTTGTTTGCTGGGCTCTCTACCCTTCTACATGGGAAATTATTGTTGACAGTCAGACCGGGGAAGTAATTTCATCTATAAATATTAAAAGTATTAAGTAAGAATTTTAAAATTATCTCTGTCTTTCAGGGCATTGAATTTCATTTTGAAATTATTGAGATACTCATAATTTAGTACTGCTATTCCCACAGTTTCTGATTCTCCCGCATTAAACAGCACTTTACCCTCAGCATCAGCTAAAAGTGACAAACCGTTGTATGTAATTTTATTTCCATCACTACCTACACAATTGACACCAACTGCAAAACATTGGTTTTCTATTGCCCTGGCTTTAAGAAGAGTAGTCCTTATTTCAGCTTTTGTGGAAGGCCAGTTTGAAACGTTTATCATCAAATCGTAGTTATCCGTGTTCCTTGCCCAGACAGGAAAACGAAGATCATAGCAAATCTGGGGACTTATTTTCCATCCTTTATATTCAACCAGAAGGTGATCAGAACCTTTGGTTAAAAACCTGTCTTCGCCCCCCATACTGTAAAGGTGCCTTTTATCGTAAGTTTTTACACTACCATCAGGTTCAACCCATACTAATCGATTGAAAACAGAACTATTTTCAGTAATAAACATACTTCCGCAAACAGCAGCTTTCTTTTCAGCAGATAATTTTTTCATCCAGCTGATTGTTTCACCATCCATAGTTTCGGCAATACCCTCGGGATTAGTATTAAACCCTGAATTAAAAGTCTCAGGGAAAATAATAATATCGGCAGGCATACTCAATTTGGAAAGCATCTCCCCTATTTTCAACATATTAGCCTTGTTGTCATTCCAGACTATCTGGTATTGAACTAAAGCAAGAGTAAGCTTTTCCTTTACATTTTCATTCATGGGAAATAATTTTGGTTGTAATATTTTCAGCTTCAGAATATTCTGAAAGTAAATCTATTGCCATATCAATAGCAGAATTAGCTTTATTGAATTCACCAAATCCGAATATCACCATTAAGAACCTTTTGGTTTCAAGATTTACGTTTGTCCTTTCAGAATCACTGGTAGGACTTCCAAATGCGCCCTCTTCATCACGCAATACAGGCAAAGAATCAATATTCAGTATTCCCCTGCCAATTCCTTCGTAAATATCATTTTCGTTTCCAATATCTAAAACGATATTACCTTTTATCTTATTTGAATCGTAACCTCCAATAGAAAATCCTGTTTCAAGGGAAATAAGGTTTACAATATCAACCACATTATTAACCTGATACAGGTCGTTACCTTTTAAAATCCTTCTGATAAGTGCTTCCGCAGAAAGTCTGTATCGAGCCGGATCCTTACCAAAAGCCCGATAAGCCTTACGGGAAGAATTAATTGCAGGAAGTAAGCTCACCTTTTCAATTTCAATCTTTTGCCTGAGGATATCAGAAACGCTGATAATGTTATCCCACAGATATTTATTTTTTGCGGTGACAATCACATCACATTCAATACACCCGAGAGAAACTGATTTCCATCGTGACAGGAAATTGTTGGAGACAGTAATATTTTTCACTTTATATGGGTTTAGTTAAACGTTTCAATAATACCATTAATTCAGAAGAAACAAGAGGCGATAACTTTGAATAAACAGATTCATGATAATTGTTTATCCAATCGATCTCTTCACTTGTAAGTAAATCTTTATCTACCAGGCGGGTATCAATAGGAAAAACAGTAAGTGTTTCGAATTTCAGGAAGTCGCCAAACTCACTTGAATCATCTTCTACACATACAATTACGTTCTCTGTGCGGATTCCGTATTTTCCTGTTCTGTATATTCCGGGCTCAACAGAAAGAACATTCCCCGGACAAATTGGCTGATTATTAAGATCCTGCCTTATGCTCATTGGTCCTTCGTGAACATTCAGGAAAGAGCCAATACCATGACTCGTGCCATGTCCGTAGTTCATGTGGTTTCTCCATAAGTGATTGCGAACCAGCACGTCGAGGTGACAACCAATGGTTCCCCTAGGAAATCGGGCAGTAGAAAGGGCTATAAAACCTTTTAGGATCAGGGTAAAGTCCCTTTTAATATCTTCGGTTACAGGCCCAAGAGCAAAAGTCCGGGTAGTATCTATAGTGCCGAAATCGTACTGTCCCCCTGAGTCAACAAGCAGAATACCTTCAGGTTCTAGTTTATTAGCAAAATTCTCAGTTACATTGAGATGAACTATAGCACCGTGGTCTTTATAAGCAACGATAGGAAAAAACGAAGGACCCCTGTATCCCGGTCTTTTAGATCTGAATTCATCAAGCTTGCAAACGGCATCCCATTCAGTGATAATAGTCTTTCCGATATTGTTTTCAATCCAGTAAACGAAATCAAGCAAGGCAACCCCATCGGTAATATTAGCCTTTTTGAAGCCTTCAATTTCAGCGTTATTCTTTCTTGATTTAAGAATATTAGGGATAGAAACAGATTCAGTAATATGATTATTTTCACGGAGAATCATTTCAATAAGATAATTGGTCCTGTCAGGATCAATAAGTATCTTTTCACCTTCAATCTTTGAAATGAACTGGTAAAACTGCCCGTAAGGAAGAATTTCAACACCATCTTCTTTAAGTTCTTCCAGTGATGGTGCATCAAACTTGTTTTTATCGATAAAAAGAATGGCATTGCCTTTGGAAATGATTCCATAGCCAAGTACAAGAGGGTTGAAATCGACGTCATTGCCACGTATATTGAAAGTCCAGCAAAGGTCGTCGAGGGCAGAAATGATTGTTATATCTGAATTTTGTTTAAGGGTTTCCTCGTGAATAATTTTAAACTTATCCTTACGTGAAAAGCCAGCCCATTCAACAGGATGCAAAAAAGCTTTAGCCCATGGCAAATCAGGGCGGTCAGTCCACATTTCATCGAGAAGATCGTAATGGCTTTCCGTTCTGATTCCCTTTTTAGAAAAGAACTTTATATACCTGTTCACTTCAGAAGCCGGGTAACAAGAACCATCGAAGCCTACCCTTTCACCGGCTTTTAGTCGTTGCGACACCCACACTTCAACAGGGATTGTTTCAGGAAGGCGGGCTTTTTCAAGAGAAATGCCGGTTCCTTGCGTTTCAATTTCATACTGAAGATAATAGCGGGAATCAGTCCATAAAACTGCTTCTTCAAGAGTGATGGCAAGCCATCCGTAAGAGCCTGTAAAACCGGATATGAAAGTACGTGTTTCCCATCTTGAAGGAAGATATTCACCCAGATGTGGATCTGAACCATTTATAAGATAAGCACTTATACCCTTCTGAGTCATAAGTGATCTTAATATTTTCAATCTTTCTTTAATTATTTCCTTCATTGAT
>CAYUEI010000275.1:0-3987 GCA_964443445.1 uncultured Prolixibacteraceae bacterium
TATGAGATGAAAGATTGGCAACCATAGTTCCCAATGCCGCACCAAGTGCACCCAATAATGCAGAAACAGAACCTCCGCCGGGTGCAGGTGATTCGGAAGCAGTCAGACGGGCAAATCCTGTCAGCGAATTGTCTGCCAGTTTATTCTGTTGACAATCAGAAATCATATATTCAATAATTCTTTCTTTTGGATTGAAAGGGGCAAGCTCATCAAGACCAAGAGATTTAATAGCAATTTTTATAATCTCATCATCGGGTATTCCGATTGAGCGGTGTTGTTTTTTCAAAAAATAAGTACCTGCATCAAGCATAGCCTGTAATGGAATCAAGCCTATAAGTTCCGACCCTGTAACCCTGACACCTCTTATGGCGGCACGCTCACAGGCAGCTTCGAAAACTGCATGGACAGATGACAATGAAATATCGGTAATATTGAAAGAAAGCTGGGCAATGCCATATTCTTCGATATACCACCCTATGCCTTTAACTCCTTTCAACATTCCGGGTTCATATACTAATTCTCCGTTTTCATCTTTAACTGGAATACCCGTTAATGGATTGCCTACTCTTTTAACACGCCCTTTTTCTCTTATATCAAAAGCAATAGAATTGGCAATACGGGTAGAAGAGGTGTTAAGGTTGATATTATACGCAATAAGGAAATTACGGGCACCCACTGCAACAGCACCTGTATGAGCAACCATTTCGTTAAATTCTGCCGGTCCATAGTCAGGTTTCCATTCCGGATCAGTAAGCTTCTCGGGAAGCCCCTCATATTCTCCGGCACGACAATTGGCAAGGTTTCTCCTTTTCTCCTCAGAAGCAGAATGTTCATATAAATAAACAGGAATATTAAGCTCGTTGCCAATACGCTTTCCCAGATTTTCAGCATAAACAACAGTTTCTTCCATTGTAATACCTGACAGAGGAATCAGGGGCAGGACATCAGTAGCACCAAACCGGGGATGCTCACCCTTGTGCTTTTTCATATCGATAAGGATCGAAGCCATTTTAACAGCTTTAAAAGCAGCTTCACAAACGGCATCAGGTGTTCCGGCAAAAGTGATAACCGTTCTGTTAGTAGCTTTTCCGGGATCTACATTTAATAGCCTGACTCCTTCAACAGACTTGATTTCATCAGCAATCCGGTTTATGATATTCATATCGCGCCCTTCGCTGAAATTAGGAACACATTCTATCAGCTTTTCCATAATTAGTTTCTGGTTTTATTGACAACACTAAATCCTTTCTTCCAAACATAAACGGGAACCAACCTCCCCTGATTGTAAAGAATCTCCTTGTAGCTATCAGCTTTAAATGCAACAACATCTGCAGGGAATCCTTCTTTTATGATGCCCCTTTCCTTAATTTTTAATGCAGCTGCCGCCCGGAATGTTATCGCTGCAAATACTTCAGCAGCACAAAGCTTCTCTTTAATTCCTAACACTGAAGCCTCTGTAAGAAAATTCCCCATTGGAGCAGATCCAGGATTCCAGTCAGTTGCTATTACCAAAGAAGCACCTGAATCGAGTATTTTCCTGGCAGGAGCAAAAGGTTCTCCAAGTCCTAAAGATGATCCGGGAAGCACGACTGGGATAACATCACTGTTAGCAAGAATATTTATATCATCATCATTGGCTGCTTCAAGATGATCTATACTTAATGCTCCGACATTATGGGCAAGCCGGGCTGTTCCTGAAGAAAACTGACCTCCATGTATTGTAATATTAAAGCCTGAGGACTTTGCTTTATTCAAAAATACTTCAGCTGCTGTAACAGAAAAAGCACCTTTATCTACAAAAATATCAACTCTGGAAGAAAGCTCCTCATTAACTACCTTTGGCAGCAAATCTTTTAAAATACTATCAAGATATTGAGTTTCATTTCCCGGAAAATCGAAAGGCAGAATATGTGCTGCCAGACAGGTTGGAATAAGTTCTGCTGAAGTTTCATCACCGGCTTTTTTTATTGCCCGGAGAATTTTAAGTTCCTGATCAGTAGTCAGACCATATCCGCTCTTAACTTCAATTACTGTTATTCCTTGTTTCAATAATTCATTTGCCCTTTCTGCCGTTCTTTTTATTAGTTCACTTTCCGAAGTTTCTCTTGTGTCATTGACTGTTTTCCAAATACCTCCGCCTTGTTGAGCTATTTCCAAATAACTTAAACCCTGCAGCCGTTTATTAAAATCATCGGCACGGGAACCTGCCCAGCAAATATGAGTATGAGCGTCAATAAACCCCGGGAGGGCTACATAAGAAGCATTTAATCGCTGAACTTCCGAAGGATTATAACCTATTTCCAACTCTTTGAAATTACCTGTTTTTATTATCTTTCCATTACTGCACAATATTCCGGCATCAGGAATGATTTCAAGTTTATCGTCAGACAACGCCCCCTTTAGCGGGAGGTTATCCATTGTTAAAAGTTGTTTAAAAGGACCTATAAGTTTCATCAGTTTAAATTTTGTCGTTTATTAGCCTGACAGAACCGGCCGTTTTTAATATACTTCTTCATTTAGGCTAACTCTTTGGGGTTTTTTACTATTACAAATATAAACCAAAAGCTGTCCTTTTTTCAATTGCAATATCATAACCTGCATCAGCATGACGGAAAATTCCCATTGCAGGATCATTATACAGCACTCTCGACAAACATCGGCCTGCTCTTTCAGTTCCATCAGCAACAACTACCATTCCTGCATGTTGTGAAAATCCGATTCCTACACCTCCTCCATGATGAAATGAAACCCATGTTGCACCTCCGGCAGTATTGGCCATAAGATTTAACAATGGCCAGTCGGAAATTGCATCCGATCCGTCTTTCATGGCTTCAGTTTCCCGGTTTGGTGAAGCTACTGAGCCACAGTCGAGATGATCTCTGCCAATAACTATCGGAGCTTTTACTTTGCCTTTTTTAACAAGCTCATTAAAAAGAAGACCTGCCTTTTCACGTTCTCCCATTCCCAACCAGCATATCCTTCCCGGAAGACCCTGAAAAGCAACTTTCTTTTCAGCTTCAGTAAGCCAATTAATAAGATGCTTGTTGTCCGGAAATAATTCCATCAAAGCCTTATCGGTTTCAATGATATCGTTGGGATCGCCTGAAAGTGCCACCCATCTGAAAGGACCTTTGCCTTCACAGAAAAGGGGACGTATAAATTCAGGCACAAACCCGTTATAACTAAAAGCCTTTTCTTCACCACCCTGCCTGGCAAACTCCCGAAGGTTATTACCATAATCAAAAGTGATGCTTCCCCTTCTTTTCATTTCAAGCATAAACCCAACATGACGTGCCATGCTTTTCAATGAGCGGTTTCTGTATTCAGAAGGACTGGTAATCCTAAGTCTGTAAGCTTCATCCAATGATAATCCGGCCGGAATATATCCGTTTAACGGATCATGTGCTGAGGTCTGGTCAGTAAGAATATCAGGTATGACATTATCTTTAAGCAGCTTTTCAAGAACATCTCCAATGTTACCTATCAATCCGACAGAAATAGCTTCCCCTTTTTCTTTAGCTGATAAAATCCATTTTTTAGCAAGCTCATAATCATCTGTCATCCTGTCGAGATAATTTGTCTTTATCCTCTTCTTAATCCTTTCATCATCAACGTCTACACCAAGAAATGTAGCTCCGGCCATTTTAGCAGCTAGAGGCTGAGCTCCCCCCATTCCTCCCAGTCCGCCTGAAACAATAAGTTTATGTTGAAGGTTCCCGTGGAAATATTTCTTTCCACATTCAGCAAAAGTTTCATATGTGCCTTGTAAAATACCCTGAGAACCAATATATATCCAGCTTCCTGCTGTCATCTGGCCATACATGATCAGCCCCCTTGATTTCAATTCGTTAAAATGATCCCAGTTTGCCCATGCAGGAACAAGATTACTGTTGGCAATCAATACTCTTGGAGCCTGGGGATGCGTACGTACAAGGCCAACAGGCTTTCCCGACTGAATAAGCAAAGAGTGGTCTTCATCCATTTCAA
>CAYUEI010000276.1:0-3945 GCA_964443445.1 uncultured Prolixibacteraceae bacterium
AGGAAAACATGAATACTATCCTTTCCCTGAAACAGTTCTTTCAATAAATCCTAACCTGAAACAAAATCCGGGATGGGAATAAAAATCTAATGGAATCTAAACGAAATCTATATATAAAGATTCTCGTTACCATAAGGTTTTTCTAATACTAAATCATATGCAGCACTTTAAAATTATTGAAATGCTGCATATGATTTTTTTCATGACAAACTTTACTTAAGAATCCTTAACCGGAATAATTTCCCCTATATACTTATCTGGCAAGAAACAAAGAGTAGAATATTTGACTGGGTTCTATTTTACTTTATACAATCATTAAAATTCGTATTACATTTCGATTTATAATCAATCAATTAGCTTTCTTCAATAAAAATGATCTTTAAACATTTATGCCTGACTCCCAGATTTACCCTATTTATTTTAACCTCTGTTAATTAAAACCATTCTGCACTCTATTATTATAATAAAGATAAGCTACTAATAAAATAAATACCTCGGAAATCAATGATAGTATTGAACCCTCAAAACCAAATTCCCCACCATTCAATAGAGAATTTTCCTTTATAGAAATCTCAATTAAGGAATAAGTATCAATACCGCTTACATTAAATCCCAGATGCGTTTGAAAGAAATTCCAGCTAAAATGTAGTGCAATAGGAAACCATAAATTCTTGGTATAGATATATGTTATTCCTAATGATAACCCAGCTAGAAATAGGCTACTGAAAGTAATAAGGTTAATATTTGGATTAAGTCCATGAAACAAGGCAAATATTAATGAAGAAATAATTAGTGAAGCATATTTATTAAATGAATAGAGCAAATTCCTAAGAATATAACCTCTGAAAAAAATCTCTTCAGTAAAGGCAACTATCAAAAAAATAACAAAAGACATGATCATTTTTTGAGGAATAAATTCAACTTGAATAAATTCTATCTCTTTTTGTAATAGCAGAATTATATATCCCCCACTGGTTGCAATAAGGCCAAACAATAAACCAATTATAATGTCCCAAAACTTATTCTTAATGTTTAATCCGATTCGAATAAATCTTTCATCATCAATGAATCGCACAAAAAGAAAAACCAAAATACAGACTCCAATGCCATTAAAAACAGTAATGATCAAATCGCGATATAATGGATCTTGTATATCAGTACTTTTTATTGTAAGGTTTAATAATAATACTCCAATTATTTGAGAAACAACTATAACAATGATATAAGGGATAATTATAAATAAAACTCTTGATAGTCCTTTAAATTCCATAGTATTAAAATTACCTGATTAATTTGAATAGTTTTTCACATTTAAAAATTATACTAGTGGTTTTACCACCTCGGAAAAAATAGCTTTCTGCAGAATACTCAATTATTTCTGGTGGAAAAAGTTGCTTCATCCTTAAAATCAATTTTAAATATTGATAAGAAAATATAGTTTAAAAAAGCACTCAGCAGAGTTGCTAATACATCATATTTATCTGTCGTCCCCCAAAATGCTAAAAATTCGTAGGCAGTGAAAAAAAGCATTCCAAATACTAATACTGTGATTAGTTTGTATTTTTTTTTGGAAGTGGCATAAAAGAAAAATAACCAAGCAGGAAAGCCAAAAATATTTCCAATTGTATCTGAAAAATGAAAATCATTTAAATCATTATTATATATATACGGTCGATAAAACCATGATAGGGAAAGACCTAACAACGCAAAAAATGATGCAATAATTATTGATTGTTTTTTATTTAGAATCATGAGGTTGTTATAAACATAAGGAGACAAATAATATTCATCTTCTTACGATTAATAAATATTAAACCACAATTGCATAATTGTGTTGCCCAACTTCAACCAAGATTATCCATCCTTTTAGTATCCAGTATGATACCTCTTCAATTAACGGACTTCCTCCACTTATATAAACCAAATTATCATCTGGGATTTCAATTATACTACAATCATTCAGATTCATATTTTTTATTTAAGTTAATTTTAGATTTCTTCACTCATTACTCTAGCTGCACCTCGAGATATTGCACCCGGATCTGAAATCAGATCATATGCTAAACTAGTAAGAAACCAGATAGCAATGGGTATCAAGACTCCTCCTCCACAAACTTCTTTCATTTCTTGGGCATCAATTTCCTTAACACCCTCTAATTCAAAATTTTTAATAATATACAAATTTTTAATTGTTAAATATTTAAATAAATTAAATTTGTGTCAGCGTTTTTGCTGACTTGCCCGTTAGCCTTCCGGTTCGCGAAAAGTGGTTGGTTTTCGGGATTGTTTTAGTATCTCCACTTATGCCTACTAAATATGTATAAGAAAGAGATGTGCTTTTATTGAGAATTCTCAGGAACTAAGTTAAGTTGTTCCCATCCAGAAAAACGAACGGAAACAATTTTGTGACAAATCCACCTTTTGTGTTGAACAACTCTTCTTTTGATATTATTAACACCGGCTCATTCACTATTACCCTTTTATTTCCGGAATACAGAAATGAGTTAAGTCTTCGATCAAACTTAATATCGACAAACGCTCTTCAGCTGTAAATGATCTTTTTTTTGCCATTCTTCCCAAATTTAATCAGTACTATATTATTTTTGAAATTTTGTCCAATTATTTAGGGGGCTAAAACATTCAATCTTATTAGATTTATCATTTGGTTTAATTCATCTGCATAAATTTTGAATTTAAATGAAAGTATGTCGAAAACCTATGTGTAATTTTTAAATTATATTGCACCATCACTCCCTTTGTTATATCTTTATTTTAAAAAACAAAATGAAATACCTGTTACCTTTTATACTGCTTACCTTTATAATTTCCTGCACCAAGGATGATGATACTGACAACCCCTCCTCTGACAATTTTTTTATGTACAAAGGACAGAAACATGAAATCATGTCATGCGGGAAGTCTATCTACAATTTTGATGAGAACTTTTATGACAGGGCTCTTAACCTGACTTTTACTGATAAAAGCGCAGAATTTGAAAAAACAGATTCGGGAATATTCATCGCCTCTGACATTAATCTCAATGGGATGAACTCATTAACTTTTATCAATGATAAATGGAATGGCTCGTTTGAAGATGGTAAATATCTAATGGATTATTTCCCGTACTCATATTATAATTCTAATTATAAAAATGATAATAAAGTATATTCAGGTTCTATTGAAATTGATTCAGGTGAAATTTCAGTTGAAAAGATAGGTGACAAATATGAATTCGTCATCAAATGCAAAACTAATCAGGGAGACAGCATTACCGGTTATTATAAAGGCAAAGTAAAAGAGTTGAATTTTAGTTATTTTTAATCATACATAAACGCGTATCTTCGCTATAAATAAAAGCACAAATGAAAAAATTATTTATTCTTACTTTTTTGTCTGTTGTTTTCCTGAATTCTTTTTCCCAGAATTTTATTACCCGCACTGCTCACATAAATGTAACGTCGCTTAATAACGTTCAGAATATTGTTGCCGATAATTACCAGGTGGCTTGTCAGCTGAACACTTCTACAGGACAGTTTAAAATCATTGCTCTTATTAAATCTTTTGAATACCGTATTGGAGCAATGAACAGAATGATGAGCGCAAGAGACATTGACGTAACCGATTATCCGAAAATCACATTCGACGGAAGAATATCAGACATGAGCAAGGTAAATTTCAACAAACCCGGAACTTATAACGTTAAATTCTCAGGAAAGTTTTATGTCTGGGATGAGCAGACTACAACTGATATTAATGGTAGTCTGACTGTTGGAAGCGATGGAGCTATTACCGGAAAATCTGAATTTGCAATTCCTATAGAAAGCCTTGATCCAAAGAAGATTGAACAGATACTTAAAGAAAAATTGCCTGCTTCTTTAAATGTAAAGCCTAATGCAATAAGCATTTCTAAAAACATTCAGGTTAAATTCAATTCCATTTTGAAAA
>CAYUEI010000277.1:0-3892 GCA_964443445.1 uncultured Prolixibacteraceae bacterium
TGGAACAACCGAAATTTTAAGTGTGCCTTATGCCCTTAGAGCTGAAGATGCCGGCTTGGTTACACTCTATAGCAATGGGACTAATAATCCCAATAAAATGGTGGTAAGTCATTCTAATGCATTTCCTTACTGGGGAATATTATACAACGATCCGTTAGACCAGATTTCATTCATACGCTCTGAGACTACGGCAGCCATGACTGTCGATCTGACTCACAGTAAAGTTGGGATTAAAACTGAACCAGGAGTTGTACCGACAGCTGATCTAGAGGTGCATGGTACAGTTAAAATTACCGGCGGCTCTCCCGGAAATGGTAAGGTACTTGTTTCTGATGCAACCGGTTAAACTTCCTGGCATGATAATTCGACTAAAATATCTGCCTTTCAGCCGGCAGGTTGCAAAAATCTGGCAGAAGTGACTCCAACATGGAAAAAAATTGCGGATATGGGTACTGCAACCAAATTAGCTTCAGACACATGGTTGGAGCTAACGCTTCAAACCACCCTCTATGTTGATGTATTTCTTACAGGTTGTACTGGTGTAGAGTTCGAAATAAGGGTTGATAATACTAAAACAACAATTGGCAATGCTACAGCTTTGGTTAAAGACCCTAAAAAGTTTGTCCCGATAAGTATCAATGGGGTATTCAAGGACCTTGCTTCCGGTTCACATATTGTAAGCCTCTGGGCAAAAAGTTCAATTGGTAATGCCACAGATGCGCAATACGACCCCGGGTGTTACAATTCAGCAGGTATTAACAATGTCTTGATAAAGGAATACAGATAAGAAATAGAGTCATTGGTCAATAATCATTTGAAAAAAGGAACTGATATCTGTTAAGAAATAGATTCTGTTTTTTACCTTGCTTAACACAAGGTTGAATTTTAATGACTGATGACCAATGACTTTTTCAAATTTACTACTGCTTTTTTGAAGTTCTTTTATCTCGCTTCATTGTTTGGTTACTTGAATGTACATTCATTTTAAAAACCACACTATGTGGTGTTTTTAATAAATCCTTCAACAAGGTGATGTCCGCTTGCATCAACATAAACCACTCTCGTTGTAACTGAAATATCATATAGTCCGACTGATTTAAACAACAGATTTCTTTCAGAGCTTCGCTTTGGCTTTACTGCGTTCACAATGACCTTCGCCACCGGTTATATAAAATCAAAAGTGGCTTCAAGAAAACTTGAAGCCACTCCATCATGAAAGGGAAGAAATATATTTTAAAGTAATCAATACCTGATTTTTTAAAAGGACAAAGGAATCAGATATTTCTATTGTCAATGTTACAAAGGGATGAGAAATAAACATCGTAAAAAACGGTCAATTTTCATGAAAATGCTGATAGCAGTAAAACACTTTGTTTATCACGCTTCAAAAATGCGTGGGGTGTCTCTCCGAAAAACTGCTTGAATTCCTTGATGAAATGGGTTTGATCAAAATATCCATAACGGGTAGCAATGTCAATCATTTCTACTTCCGGATTGTCGATCAGCTCCTTAACTATGAAGTTAAACTTAACAAGTCGAATATATTTCTTAAGAGTAAACCCTGTTTGAGCTACAAAATTTCTCCTAAGCGTTCTTTCTTCAACACTAAAGATATCGCGAAGTTCAGATATTTGAATACATCCCATGCTTTCTATTATCTTATCAATAACTGAGTTTATCATGTGGTAATTCTTATCTTCCCGGGCTTTCAAAAGACGATGAAACAAATATTTTTCCAAAACATTAATTCTGGATTCAACTTCCGGATGTAGCTTCATCTCTTCATATAATTCAGAAATACTGGCACCTTCAATTTGCCGGGCATCAACATATTTACCTTTAATCTTTTCGGGAGGTATACTGAAAAGATGAAAAATAGCAGTAATCCTAAGGCGTGCAATAAGAACATCGGGGTTCTTTCCCGGTCTCAGAATCTTAAATCTGTCTTGTTGTCCTAAAATAAAAATTTGAGGAAGTTTGAAAGAGATTTCCCCTTTAATAACTTCCGGTGAATCTCCAAAGTTAAAAATTATAGCTCCTCCAATTCTTGGGATATTCTTATCTACCGTAAATTGTTGAGCCTGATTATCATCTTTCATAATGATATATTCCTCAACAAAAGGCTTAAGTATTTCAGAAGGTTTGAAGGTTTGTAAAATCATTTTATTAGGGTTAAAAACTGATTTCCCCAAAATACCATTTTTAGTTAAAAAAAAGAATTTAATGAATTATGAAAGTTTAAATGCCTGCGAGATATTCTTTAGCTTCCAGTTCAGTTGTACATGCTTTTACCATTCTGCCGGTAAGACGAAGAAATGAGTTGTAAAAGATTTGCATCATTCCCACCATACCAACTACAGCACTTGCTTTAACGTATGGAGTGTTGCCTTTTGCATAATTGATGAAACGGGAATAAATATCAGTATTAAAATGCATTCCCGATAAGTTTGTAAGTGTATAAAGACTTTTTGAATAATGTCTTCTAATGAATCTTTCAGCATTATCCATAGCTTCATAGATTTCTTCTTCTTTCCTTAATCCTGAAAAATCGATATAAACTATCGAAATGTTTCTGTGATTGATGATCCTCGGCGACCGTGTAATCTGGTTTGTTCCTGCTTCTAACAATTCTGTGTCTGCAAAAGATGTCAAGTTTAAAGTTGTGCTTTCCATTTTTAATTAATTTTAATCAGTTGAACTTTTATTAACGTGGCTATTTTCTTATATGATACCTGACAAGTCATTTTCCCTTATCGAGGTTTTAATTATAGACAAACATTTTTCTATATGGGTTGCAATTTAGGGTGATAAAAATCATATTTTTTTACTTAAACCCGTGAAACGGGGAAAAACGACGGTAAATTGCAGTTTTAATAATTTCGCTGACTGCAAAACTTTTTTATTTTTGTTATAACTAAAATACCATGAATATGAAAGACTTTTTACTGATTGCATGGGACTATCTCGTTAAAGTGTTTGTTTCTTCATTCACCCATCTGATAATAATCTTCGGTCCTCTGATACTGCTGGCAGTGCTGATGAATTTAGTAGCCGGAACAAACGAAAAGCTTTGTGTAAAGACTCTGGGTCAGAAAATATACCTCTTCCTTTTCGGATGGTTGGGAACTATAATTCATGAGCTGGGACATGCCCTCTTTGCAGTTGTCTTTGCCCATAAGATTGATGAGATGAAGCTTTTTTCGCCTGATCCTAAAACACAAACTCTTGGCTATGTAAAGCACTCTTTCGATAAAAGAAACATATACCAACAGATAGGAAACTTCTTTATTGGCATAGGGCCTGTTCTAATGTGTTGCTTTGCTTTATGGCTGATATCGTGGCTGCTTTTTAAAATAAAGCTCAACGATATTTCAACATTGACAATATCACCTGATTTGGTAAAGTCATTTTCAGCTTTAAAACTTGCCGGAATATCGATTTGGGAAGGTTTCAAAACTTACTATACAGAAGTTATACACGGGGAGAATTCAACATGGTGGAAAATTGTCATTCTGGTGTATTGTATTTTTTCAATAGGAAGCTCAATAACTCTCAGCAAATCAGATATAGTAACAGCAAAAGACGGACTTCTTTTTGTTATTGTACTGATAGTTATTTTCAATCTTTTTACTGTATGGAAGAGTGATTTTGCAATGAGCTATGTTGTTAAACTCAGTTCATTATTATCGGGATTTTATTTTATTATCATCCTTTCCTTAGTGCTAAATTTGATTTTTATGCTTATTTTAGGTATTATTTTCAAAATTAAAGAAATGTTTTAAACTAAAAAAGAAAAATCATGCGCTGGCAGGGACGTAGACAAAGCTCAAATATTGAGGATCGCAGAGGACTAAGAATTTCAAAGAAAGCAGGCATCGGTGGTGGAATAGGG
>CAYUEI010000278.1:0-3889 GCA_964443445.1 uncultured Prolixibacteraceae bacterium
ATTGTGGGTTATAACAATACATGTTTCTATCCTTCAGTTTACGATTTGAATTCTTCATTAAATATCAGGAATAGTTCGTCTAGCGAGTTCACTTTAAAGGTCATGTCAATAGTTTCATTGATTATTCCTTTTGTATTAGCTTATATTTGGTATGCATGGCGGTCAATAAATAATAAAAAAATTGATAAATCAGAAATGGAAAGCTCATCACATAAGTATTAACTATAAAACTTTAAAGAGATGGTATTACAAGGGATTCTATATATGCTTATCTGGCCTTTAGTTATTATTTGTTCTTATCTGTTAATCAGATATGCAATTAAAAGATTTGAATCAAAAGACAAAAAATAAATCTTGCAGGAAGTTGAATTTAAGATTATTTATAATTCTTTCTTAACCATTTAGCAAATAATCCAGGCCATATATTTGCTGCAGGATATATACTTCTTAACCCGTACCCATGCCCTCCTTCCTGATAGAAATGTAACTCTACGGGTATATTCTTATCTTTTAGAGCACCTGCCATAACAAGACTACTATTTCCATATTTGTCATCCTGACATCCGAAGATAAAAAAAGGAGGTTCATTTCCATTAATTTTAATGTCAGGAGACAAAATATTGTTTAAACCCAGGTCAAGATAGGCCGGGTATATTAAAACTGCAAAATCAGGCCTGTAAATATTGTTTTTTAAGGAAGAGTCTTCATCTGTAATGGTGAAAGTTGTAGCTGCTCTGGCAGAAAGATGTCCTCCTGCTGAAAACCCTATTAATCCTACTTTATTATTTGTTTTTCTTTTTACTATTTTAATTGCTTGCTGTATATCCATTAAAGCACTGTCTCTTTGGTTTGGGACTCTGTATAAAAGAACATACGCATCAATTCCTATACTATTCAGCCATTCTGCAACTTCGTATCCTTCAATATTTGCTGATAAGTGTGAATATCCTCCTCCGGGACTAATAATAATGCTGATATTCTGTTTTATTGCAGTTTCGCTTTTGTACGCTATTATTACTGGATTTATAACTTTTGAATACCTTATGACATCTCTGCTTTTATCCGACGATAGCTCAGAAATAGGGTAGTTATTTGTTTTGTTGATAGGAATGTCTTTCCAAAGAAAAATTGTGTCCTGTGCTTCAGAATATAAACAAAGAGCACAAGATAGTATCAATAGCATTATAAAGCTATAATATTTCATTTACTCAATCTTTTAGAATGCTATATGCAAACCATAGCAGCGGTGCTTGCCCATGAAAATCGCCTTTAGATCTTGGACGATACAGATAATAACTTATATCTTTGCTTTGACCTGTTCCAATACATACTTCTGTCATTCTGCCTTTTTCATCCAAATATGTTATAAGTGAATTCCATGCTTTCTTATATGAGGCGATGTATTTTTTGTCTTTCAGTATACCTGTTTTAGTACCCATTGCCATTGAAAATCCAAACATTGCAGTTGAGGATGTTTCATTCCACGCTTCTTCTACATCTATTAACTGACGCCACATTCCATCTTCAGCCTGATATTTGACGAGAGCATCCATCATTTTCTTATACCCGTTTTCAATGGATTTATAATGAGGATTTGATTTAGGTAATTCTGAAAGGAGTTCTGCCATTCCGGCTGCTACCCATCCATTACCTCTTCCCCAATACATTGGTGCTTCCGGTCCATGATGAAAAAGACCGTTCGCTTGTTGAAGTTTCTTAATGTAATTATCTAATTGCAAGGCAGCTCTTTCTAAATAAATTTCATTTTTAGTTGCCCTATAAGCCTGGGTTTGCAATGAGCCTATCATATAAACATCATCAATCCAATAACGTGTCTGATTAGTCATTCCGTTTTCTAAAGGATTTTCCCATTGTTCATCAGCAAACTTTAAACCCTGTTTTAGAAGTCTTTCATCTTTAGTCAGAATATAAAGTTCCAGGGGTAAAATTCCATATACATTTGCATCTACATGCCCTCCTGTTATTGGTATTGAATCAGTGATTATCTTTAAATAACGTTGATAAATTTGTTCAACAACCTTTTTGTTGAACTTTATTTCAGAAATACGTAATGCCCCAAATGCAGTGCATACTTCAGCATAATGAACAGCATAAAACTGATCGGAGGGATAAATTGAAAAATCGGTATGAGTCAGGAACTCTTCTATGACCTTATTGGATATATATTCTGGGGATTTTTCAATGCCTTGGAATTCTGAATTTGTATTCTTTCTTGCACACGATGAAAATGATAATACCAATATTATTATTAATATTTTGTTTATTGTTTTCATCTTTATGCTTTTATTGATTAGAATTACAATTACTTACATAGCTTATCCAATAAAAATTCAATCATATTATGCATTTCAGTATAATAATTCTCATTTGCCTCCCCCGTTGCCCGATTTGCTATTATAAGACAGATTGTTAGCGCTTCGTGTCCCATTAATCCGGAAAGACCATAGATAGCAGAGCTTTCCATTTCATAATTTGTTATTTTTTGATTTTTATAATTAAAGCTTTCAATTTTATCATTCATTTCAGGATCAGCTAACTGTAGTCTTAAGACCCTCCCTTGGGGTCCGTAAAATCCCGGAGAAGAGATGTTAATCCCATTTATTGTTTTTTCATCACTAATTTGATTCAACAATTTATCAGAGCAATTTACAACATAAGGTTTAGCCAGTAAATTACTCCAGTTCATGTGCTCAAGAAAGGCTTTCTCAAATTCAAGATCAGAAACATCATTCCTGTTGGCATAAAAATTTATAAGGCCATCAAAGCCAATTGATTTCTCTGAAATAACGTATGAGTTTACAGGAATATCTTTATCTAAACTTCCTGAGGTACCTACCCTGATTAAATTTAGCTTTGTCTTTTCCTCCCTTATTTCCCGGGTTTCAATATCAATGTTGAAAAGGGCATCAAGCTCGTTAACCACGATATCTATATTGTCCGTTCCTATACCGGTTGATATTACTGATAAATGGATATTTTTATACCATCCTGTAATCGTTTCAAATTCCCTGTTTTTAACAGAGAAATCTATTTTATCAAAAAAACTTGCAATCATTTCACATCTTCCGGGATCTCCTACTAAAAGAATTGTTTGCGCTAAATCTTCCTTTTTGGTATGCAAATGGAAAATGGTTCCATCAGGATTGATAATTAACTCTGAATGTTGAATCATAAATTTAATTTTTAAATTCTAAAACTATTGAATTTTTAGACCTCTTCAAAATGAAAGATGTAATATATAGTTATAAAAGTCATATTTACTAAATTTGACGAAAAATCAAATAAATGAAATCACTCAGATTGTTTTATATCATAGCTTTTATTTCTACTTGTACTCTTTTCTTTAGTTGTGATAAATCAGGCTTTTCTAAAGAGGATATTAAGAAAATTAATGATGGGGGAGAAGGAGAAATAATGTCATTGTCAGTTATTTCTAATCAAAGCGATTCATTAAAATTAAGGTCTGCTTCAAAATCAATTTCTAATAAAGATATTGATTCTGAAACGATGAAGCTTTTCCGGCAGAGGTTGTTGGCAACTGTTCAGGATACAGTTAATCCGGGTGTTGGAATTGCTGCTCCTCAGGTAGGCGTTAATGTTAAAATGATATATTTACAACGATTTGATAAACCGGGAGAACCTTTTGAAGTATACTACAATCCTGTAATTTATGAATATGGCGACAGTATTAAAGAGGGTAGGGAAGGATGCTTAAGTGTACCGGGTGTAATGGGCTATGTTGAAAGATCTCAGAATATCGGTATTGAATATCTCGATTCAAACGCTATTTCACAAAATGAAAAGATTAGTGGCTTTACTGCTGTCATATTTCAACATGAAATTGATCATTTAAACGGAATATTATACT
>CAYUEI010000279.1:0-3888 GCA_964443445.1 uncultured Prolixibacteraceae bacterium
TCAGGTCACCCCGACAGATATAAAAAACAAATTAAGCCTGTAAATTGGAAAGTTTACAGGCTTAATTTTTTGCTTATTATTTCTATGTATCCTGAATATTATTATTGTTATCCCTGCCTGATAGTAAAAGTAAATACTGAACCTTCCCCTTCCCTGCTTTCGGCTTTTATTGTGCCACCAAGCATTTCAACAAGCTCTTTTACTATTGACAATCCAAGTCCGGAACCTCTGATATTGCTCTTATCAACATTGCTGCATCTGTAGAACCTGTTAAAAATAAGGTCTATTTCATCTGAAGGAATACCTGACCCGGTATCTTTCACATAAAACTCAACGATATGGTCTTTCCCTTCAGCACCAATAATAATATTTCCCTCTGGAGTGTATTTAAAAGCATTTGAAATAAGATTAGTTAAAATCTGTCGCAGCTTTTCGTAATCTGTATGTATTATCATTTCAGCATCCAGACCTTCCTCAACCGACAACCTAACCCTACCCTGATATTCAGGGATATCGAATGACATTTCAACGTCAGAAAGAATCGCCGATACACTGAATGTTGTAAACCTGTTTTTCAATTGTCTGGTTTGTAATTTTGAATACAATACTATATCATCAATGATATGATTTAACTGTTCTGAATTGTTATAAATAATTTTTGAATATTTATCAATATTCTCCTTAGAGTCCTCTTCCGGTAAAAGACTTGCAAAACCCATAATTGAATTCATAGGAGTCCTTATTTCATGGCTTAAATTTGCAAGAAAAGCTGATTTTAATCTATCCGAATCTTCTGCCCTATCTTTTGCTTTTTCAAGTTCCTTTGTACGTTCTTTGACTAAATCCTCAAGCCGATATTGATGTTCAAATAATTCAATATTCTTTTCTTCTATTTCATTTTTTTGCAAACTGAGCTGTTTGTTCAGATTAACTAAATCAGCAGTACGTTCTTCTATTTTTTGCTTCAACACTAAATTCCTTTTATTCAACATTCTTACTCGCAGAAAGAAAACCGATAACGCAATACAAATAATAAGTATCGCCAAAGCAATCTTAAAGAATATTGTCATCCACCACGGCGGAATTATATTGATAATCAATCTGACAGGTTCCTCTGACCACACCTTGTCATTATTTGATCCGTAAACAGTAAAAGTATATGTCCCGGGTTCTATATTTGTATAAGTAACTGAACCTGATTGATTTGATGTAACCCATTCATCATCGTACCCTACAAGCTTGTATTTAAACATATCAGCTTCAGGATGAAGGTAATTTAGCGAAGCAAAACTGATCAAAAAATCAGCATAGCCATATTTAAGATCAATGGATTTATTCCTGAAAATATTGTTAATAACTTTGTTATACTGTATCTTACCGTCTTCTTTAGTTTTATGCAAAACCATATGCGTAAGTACAGTTGATGGCTTTTTGTCATTAAAGAAGATACTATCAGGGTGAAAACGTAAATATCCGTTTGAAGTTCCAAAGTACAAATACCCCATTGGATTTTTAAATGACGAACGCTTCTTAAATTCTTCAGAAGGCAATCCATCATTTTTGGTAAAATTCTTAAAAACAGGTTTATCAGGCACTTCTACTGCATCAACAAACAAAGTCAAGCCTTTACTGGTCCCAACCCACAGGTTTCCATTATTATCTTCCAAAATGCTTTGAATGCTGTTATTCTGAAGTCCGTATTCTCTGTCGTATAGTTTTGCAAATTTATCTCCGGGATTATATTTCAGAAGTCCTTGATTTGTTCCATACCACATGTTTTTTTTACTATCTTCAAATATGACTATAGTATTTCCCTCAAAAAATTCATTCTCTTCATTTAAAGGTATTTTCATTGGCTCGAAACATTTCCGGTCAGTCGACAGCCTGTCAATCTTGGTGTACATTGAAATGTAAAGATTATCTTCAGAATCAAATAAAATATGGCTTAAAAAGTTATCACTGATAGAACATGTACTATCATCATTATGAGTATAAGCGGTAAAAGTTTCAGTTTTGTAATCGAAAACATTCAAACCTCCGCCATTGGTTGATACCCAAATGTTTTTGTTTTTGTCTTCTGCAATGGAAAAAACATAGGCATTGTTTATAGAACCTTTCTTTTCATCGGGTAAAAACCTTGTAAAGTTATCTGACTTGTAATTGTATCTGTGCAATCCTCCCGACCAGCTGCCTATCCATAAATTCCCCCTTGAGTCTTTAAAAATATCGAATAACGAATTGGATGCAAGACTGTTTTTATCAGTAGAACTGTGATAATATTGTTTAAACTCCTTCGTTTTTTTATCCATTCGGAAAAGACCCCCTTCCGTAGCAACCCATAAGAATTTCTCTTCTTCAAAAAAGTCATTAACCAAATTATTGCCAATTGATTTATCTGGGTCAATTATTCTTTCAACTGCTTCAAATCTCTTTTCTCTTTTGCTGAGATAATTTACCCCTTTGCCAATTGTTCCAATCCATATATCTTTATCTTTATCTTCAAAGAGGCAAACAATTGAATTTTCAGAAATTGAATGTTGATTTAAGGGGTCATTTCTGAATGTTTCAATTTTCACAGGACTCATAGGAATCTCCTTAATATCAATCACTGACAGCCCAATTCCTGATCCATTACCAAGCCATAGTTTATCGTCAGAATCGGGAAGCAAGTCAATTATATTTCCATTGCAAATATGCTTAAATGAAATATTACCATCTTGATTTTCAACGAGGTCTACCCCATTAAAAGAAGTCCCTAACCAAATTCTTCCTTTCTGATCTTCTCTTATTGCCATTACATCTTCTCCCGAAATTGAATTTGGTCTGCCATCCGGCTTGAAATTTAAAAATGAATCATCTGATGAATTGTATAAACTCAGGCCAAGCTTAGTACCAAACCATAAATTGTTTTTAGAATCTAATAGAATAGTGTTGATATAATTATCGCAAATAGAAAGAGAATTATCTTTGGAATGTTCATAGTGAAGAACTTGTCTGTTCTTTTCATTCACTTTAAAAAGCCCGCGACTGGTGCCTAACCATAAATCGCCCTTTGAATCGAATTGACCGCTTAAGATAGGAAATTGTTCATCAACAACATGAAATTTTGTAAAATCATCTGAAATATAACTATAAGCATAAAGTCCTAGATCTGTACAAATTAATAAAGTATCAGTATTCTTACTAAAAATTTTATTTACAGTAATATTACCTTCTTCAAAACCATTTTCTGTAATTGGACGATATGTTTTAAAAACCCTACCATCGTAACGATCGAGACCATCGGCTGATCCAATCCAAATAAAACCATAATTATCCTGGTAAAAACAACGCACCCATCCATTAGATAAACCTTCGGATGTTGTCAATCGCTTAAAATTATAATAGTTATTATTTCCAAAAGAAATATTACTTAAAAAAAATAGTATAATAAAAATATAAATCCTCATCACCATACTCCATCTGTTACCTCACTAAAGATAAATCAAAATTTGAAATTTTAAAAATCATAATATTTGAGATAAGTCATACTTGATAAATTAATATTGAAATAATTACTCTTTTTCGAATTACTAATGGAAAAAGCAAAAGTCAGTAATAAGTAAAGAATAAAAAATCTAAATAGTAAACCGATCATTACCTCATTCGTACCAAATAGCCATCAAACACCATAAGATAGTTCGCTTAGGGTGTTTGATGGTAATAGAGTACGAAAGATACAGGTATTATTTGCAAGCTTCTATTATCAAACGCCTGACATATTCATCACGGGAATCAGACGGTCCATTACTGAATAGAAGTACTAATACACTCTTTTTTTCTTTGCAGATAAGAATGTAACTATTAAAACCTGCTGTTCCTCCGTCATGTATGATATAATCTATTCCA
>CAYUEI010000280.1:0-3860 GCA_964443445.1 uncultured Prolixibacteraceae bacterium
GTGATTAAAAACCATTCCTGTACCGGCAAAAATTGCAATATATGATAAGATTACAAGTGGATTAGAGGCTGCAAACAACATTCCCGTAAAATAACACTGAAATATGCTGGATCCTTTCTTTTTAAAATCCTTTATTGAAGTCATTGGGTTTGAAAAGAAGATAAATAAGCCCAGACACAAAAGAACTACAGCACCAACTATTTGAATATATGTTTGATAAGTCCGGAGAAATGTTATTATAAAAGAAACACTTAAGCCAGCAATAGCTGCGTACATTGAATCGGTTGAGGCTACACCAAAGGCAGTTGAAAATCCGGATTTAAAATCTCTGTTGGCAGTTCGTTGAATTATTAGTACAGCCATAGGTCCTACCGGTATTGTTACCAGAAACCCGGTAATTAATCCTTTGAGTATCAGATTTACAAGCATTTAAAATAATTTATTTGCAAATATAGCTTTAAAGGGCATATATTTAATAACTGGAATTTATTTTTAATATTATTTCAGATTAATTTTATCTAACGTACTTTTTATCTTAAAAATTACAATTGATTTATATAAAAATCGTTATTAAAATCTGAAATGTTATTTTTGCAAACATGAGGCGATTTATATTTTTTATTTTTATTGAAATAGTTTTTTCACTCTTTTCTTGTCAGGTTTTATTTGCACAGACAAGCAATGCTACGATTTATGGGGCTATTAAAGATGATAAGGGAGCTCCGCTTGAAATGGTAAATGTTAGTATAAAGAATTACCCTATTGGTACTACTTCAGATAAAAAAGGCGAATATCTTCTTAGGATTCCTACAGGAAGAGAGGTTGTTGTTGTTTTTTCAATCATCGGATACGAAATGTATGAAAAGACTTTAAATCTTTCTCCTGAAGAAATGCTCGAGCTGGATGCTGTTTTAAAAGCTAAATCTGAAGATATTACTGAGGTTGTTGTTGCCGGACAAAGGCAAACATCCGGGAATATAGTTAAGATAAATCCAAAAGCTGCCAATGCCGTTACTGATGTTGGTCTTGGAAGCGTAGAGAGTATAATTAAAACATTGCCCGGTGTAAGTTCAAGCAATGAAATGAGTAATCAATATTCCGTACGCGGAGGGAGCTTCGACGAAAACCTGGTGTATGTTAACGGAATGGAAATTTTTCGTCCTACTTTGATTAGGGCAGGGCAACAGGAAGGTCTGAGCTTTGTCAATTCTGATATGGTTTCTTCTATAGAATTTTCAGCAGGTGGTTTCGATGCAAAGTATGGAGATAAAATGTCTTCTGTTCTTGATATTCAATATAACCGGCCTTTAAAGTTCAGTGCATCTGCAGATGTCAGTATTCTTGGGGCAAAGGTTCATGTTGAAAATATCAGCAAAAACAAGAAGTTTACTTATAATATCGGAGCTAGATACAAATCTTTTAAATTTCTTCTTGGTACACTGGAATCAAAAGGAACTTACGACCCTATGTTTATCGATCTGCAGGGTTACTTTACTTACAAGCTTTCTGAAAAATTAGAAGTTGGTTTTTTAGGTACAGCAGCTTCAAATATTTATAAATTTATTCCTGAATCACGGGAATCACGTACAGGTATATTTAACGATCAACAAATGCTTCGTGTTTTCTTTGAAGGGCAGGAGGTTGATGAGTACTCTGTTTATACAGGTTCTTTAAACTTTGAATTTAAGCCGGTCAAGGGATTATCATTAAACCTTACTTCTTCCTTGTTTAAAACATCGGAAAAGGAAACTTATGATATAATTGGTTATTACTGGTTTAATGAAGTTGGAAACGAAGGTAGTGATCATCAAAATGACAGTGTATACAATCTGGCTACAGGCTATTATCATGATCATGGACGTAATTTTATGGATGCGACAATTGCAGCTGTTGATTTCAGAGGTTCATATAAAGCTGGAAATAATACTTTGTTGTGGGGAATTAACGGGCGCAGAGAGATAATTGACGATAAAACAAGAGAATGGGAGTTCAGAGATTCAGCAGGCTATTCATTGCCATATTCAAATAGCAAGATTAATCTTTATTATTTGTTTAATACAAGTTATAATCACAGTAAAAACAGATATTCGGCTTATATTCAGGATTCATATTCTTACCCTATTGCACTTGGCTACCTGATGCTAACCGGAGGAGCGAGGGTTCATTACTGGGATTATACAAATAAATTATCATTCAGTCCCCGTTTCTCGGCTTCCTTGAGAACTAACGGAAATAATGACCTCATTGCACGCTTGTCATTTGGATGGTATCATCAACCACCTTTTTATAGAGAATTAAAAGATTTGCACGGCAATGTTAATCCTGTAATTCAAACTCCATATTCAATACAGGCTGTAGCAGGTGTTGACCTTACTTTTGTCAGCTGGGACCGGCCATTCAGATTTACTGCTGAAACATATTATAAGTCTTTGAAAGACTTGATTCCTTATCAATATGAGAATGTAAGGATCAGATATCTGTCGGATAAAATTTCAAACGGATACGCTTATGGACTTGACCTAAAGATAAACGGAGAGTTTGTCAGTGGCACTCAATCATGGATTAGTGCTTCACTTATGGATAGTAAAGAAGATATTGAGGGTGATGGCGATCATGGCTACATACCACGCCCTTCAGATCAGAGATTCAAGTTCAGCATGTTCTTTCAGGATTATCTTCCCGGACTCCCTGCATATCAAATGCACCTTACCGGTCATTTTATTACTGGAGTACCTTTTGGCTTACCGCGAAGCGAAAGATGGACACAGACTTCAAGGATCCCATCTTATCGCAGAATTGACATAGGATTTATTCGTCTTTTGGTTAGTGAAGGTAAAAACCTTACCAATTGGCATTTCCTTGATAAATTTAAAGATTGCAGTGCAAGTGTTGAATTACTCAATCTTATTGATATAGATAATGTTTCATCATATACTTTCATTGCCGATTATGAAGGTTTATATCATGGTGTTCCTGACCGACTGACAGGGTTGATGCTTAACTTGAAATTATCAGCTTCCTTTTAAAGTCGATATTTTAATTAGACTAACAGCTCTAAAAAAGAAGATTAGATTTTCTCAAGAGTAATCTTTTTAACCCAACCGCTATTGCCGTCTGCCAGACGTATATTATACCAGTTTCCCAAGTCTTCTTTTATGTCAACTTTCAAACCTTCATGTATTACAAATAGATCAGTTCCGCTTTCATCAGGAGAAGATTTAACTGTAACTGTCGGAGTAATTATTATAGCAGATTTATGACCTGTAATGTTTGATTTTTGTTTTCCTGCAAAGCCAAATGCAAATATTGAAATTACCAGCAAGATAATTCCTGTAATAAAAGAAATCCTTTTTAATGAAACTGTACTTGTAAAAATATAACCTGAAGCTCCAATCAATGCGATAATAAAGCAAATAAGGCTTAAACGAGCCCAACCATTGGAAGTATTTGAGTCAACTAGTGAATTCCACCATTTAATAAAGAAAGGGCGGGGAAGAGGCTCTATTTTATCAACGGTAAACTGATTTGCAAGTTCCAGATTGAATTTTATATCCTCATCATCCGGAGCTAGTAATCTGGCCCTTTCGTAATTTAATATAGACTTTGTTACTTCGTTATTTTTATAATACGCATTGCCTAAGTTGTAATATAGCTCAGCTGATTCATATCCTTGTTTTAATATGCTTTCATATATTTTTATTGCTTCAGCATAATTATTGGCAGAATATAAGCTTTCAGCCTGTTTCATTTGCGTTGAAGGCTGTGCGAAAATCAATGATGTGATAGATAAGAAGTATATTATTGCGATCAGTTTTTTCATGATCATGATTTTTTAAGTATTTGTTTTTCAAAATTGTTTA
>CAYUEI010000281.1:0-3851 GCA_964443445.1 uncultured Prolixibacteraceae bacterium
AAATGCGGGGGATTGGTCATCTTTCTTATCCTCTTTGGTCGTGCCATGTAATGAGTATATGTTCATAACAAAGATAATGAACATTTGGTCAATACCAAAATATACCATATATTTATTTCTTTAAAGAAATATATTTTGTGAACAAAGAGTTAACCTAATATGTTTAATTGATAAAGAATAATAAACACATAAAAATATTTAATATGGAAAATCAAGAAGTTTTTTCAATGCCACGTATCGGTGAAGCAGCTCCCGCTTTTAAAGCAGTTACAACTCAAGGACCAATTAATTTCCCGGAAGATTATAAGGGAAGTTGGGTTATTCTTTTTAGTCATCCAGCTGATTTTACTCCAGTTTGTACTTCAGAATTCATGACTTTCGCAAGTATGGAAGGTAAGTTCGCAGAATTCAACTGTAAGCTTGTTGGTCTTTCTGTTGATGGACTATACAGCCACATTGCTTGGCTTCGTACTATCAAAGAAAAGATTGAATACAAAGGAATGAAAGATGTTGAAGTGAAGTTTCCTCTCATAGAGGATATAACTATGGAAGTTGCAAAAAAATATGGTATGATTCAACCGGGTGAAAGTAATACAAAGGCTGTTCGCGCAGTTTTTGTTATTGATCCAAAGGGTGTTATCAGAACCATTATTTATTACCCATTAAGTTTGGGTCGTAATTTTGATGAACTCCTTAGAGTTGTAATTGCCCTTCAGACAGCTGATGCTTTCAGTATTGCTACTCCTGCTGATTGGCGTCCGGGTGATGAAGTAATTGTTCCAACTGCAGGTTCTTGCGGTGTTGCAAAGGAACGTATGGAAAGCAAAGATCAAATGAAATGCTACGACTGGTTCTTCTGTACAAAAGAATTATCGGAAAGTAAAGTAATGGAAACAATAAAGAAAAAATAGTATACATTGTTAATGGTTAATAACAAAGGCTGTCTTTTTCAGACAGCCTTTGTTTTACTGTGATAATTGGATTTTTTAATTTTTGCCTTTACCATTTCCATTTCCAGCACGATTGCCTTTCCCTCCATTTTTGCCTGACTGTGAATTAATTCCCTGATCTTGATTAATAGGTTGACCAGTAACATCACAAAGTCCGTCTCCATCTGCATCAACGCCGTTTACTCCTTGTCTGTTTCCTTTGTTTCCTTGACCTTTTTTGCCCGATTCAGCTAGGATAATTGCGTATTCTTCTGCGCTTAAAATCTTAGGTTCATAAGTTATGCCGTAACTCAAAAGTGTGTTTGTAAAAGCTCTCAAATGATTCCATGATCCTTTTAAAAGATTAGTGTAGACCATTGTTATATCTTCATTTGTAGTTGTTTTTAGAATTTCTTCAAGATCAGCAATGTCATACTCTTCAATATATGCTCCTGTAGATAAGGCATTTTCAACAGTGTTGCCACTTTCAATTAACTGATTGTATAATTCCTGAATCTCTGGATTTGTAAATACTCCTGCCTGCTCTTGAGCAGGATCACTTAATCCAAAGTATTCAATAAGTGTTAAAACACTTGTCATGTGTCTGTTTTCACTGTTTGAAATGCGGTCAAATACTTGTAATCCATAGGTCTCGAAGAAATAATCGTAAACATCCCTTGCCATTTTTTCTTCTTCCCTCATTAATAAGAGTCCATCGATATCCGATTGTATCAGATCATCAGACGAAGTAGTAAACACATGTGCAGGACTGATGTTTTCAGATGTCACACTTTTTAATTGATCCGCTACTATTGTCCCAGTAACTTCTTCCTGACATGATGCAAATGTTAACATTGCAAATCCTAATCCTAATACGACTTTTGTTGTTTTCATTTTTATAAATTTTATTTGTTTGCCTTTATGACACAAACCGATCTTTAAAACTTGCGGTAGAATAGTGTTTTTTTTTAACACGACTTTTTATAGCAGTGTATTAATTTCTTTTGAAGGTTTTGTTTTGCCCTGAATATCAGTGATTCGACTGAAGAAATACTGATGTCCATTATCTCTGATATTTCTTTATAGGATAGCTCATCAAATTTATTTAGCGTAAATGCTACCTTCTGGTTTTTAGGCAAAGAATTAATTGCCGAATCCATAATCATTTTTCGCTGCTTCTTCTGTAATATTTCAAAAGGCTGGTCAAAATTGTACTCTTCATCTGGAAAATCTGGCGTATTTTTTAAACTTATTGATTGAAAGTATTTACTCCATTTATTATCCCTAATGAAATTGAGTGACTTGTTTATAGAAATGCGATATAACCAAGTCGAAATTTTTGAATCGCCTCTGAATCTATCTAAGGAATTGTATGCTTCAATGAAAACATCTTGAGTAATGTCATCTGCATCGTCAGCATTATGGACAATGCCAAGACAGGTGTTGAAGACTTTCTTTTGATATTCTCCAACGAGTTCAGAAAATGCTTTTTCCTTATCTGTCAGTAATTTATGTTTCCAATCATCTCCAGCCACCTCTATTTTTTTTCTAACTGATTAATCCTATTATATATTTTGCTTCCGTTTAATTATAGAGTTACCCTAAAAAAGTCCTAAAAAAACGCAAGTTTTAATAAAAGGTTGTGTCTTACCAATAAAAATAAAACAAAATGAATTGTAAACAGATTGAAAGACAGCTTATATATTATCTGGATGACAATCTTCAGGATAATATTAAAAGTGAAATTTATGATCATATAAATTCGTGTTCTGAATGCAAAGGAAAAATGATTTTTATTCAAGAAGCACTTCAAATGCTTGATAACGAGAAGACATTTGAGGTAAAACCATTTTTATATTCACGAATAAAAGAGCGAATTAATATTAAAAAAGCACTTCGACTACCCCAAAGATATCTGATTCCTTTAGCTGCTGCATCTGTACTTACTATAGGTTTTTTTATTGGTTCAGTACTTGGATATTATACAATAAGTCAAACTGAAGAATTAGCTTTTACTGAGTATTCTTTAGAAACTCTTTTTAACGATTCAGAACTTGAGATAGCGGAAAATATTCTGCTTGATGAATAATTAATCTTTTTTATTATGAAAATTGATACTAAATCAATCTTGATTTTTTTGATAATATTTCTCTTGGGTACTAATATTGCTTTGATTGTTTCTTTTCAGTTGCATAAACGCAACGAAATAGTTAACAATAAACCTAATATTGAAGTTCCGGATAATCAGATTGGAAAATTTTTATATAATGAATTAAACCTTGATTCAAATCAACAGGATATGTTTCGGGAGTATAGAAGAAAATATAACTGTTCAGCAAATAAAGCGATAAGCGAAATGAACTCTATCAGGAATAATATGGCTCTTGAACTTAATTCTGTTAAGCCTGATAGAAAAAAGCTCAACAACTTGTCCTATAAACTAGGAGAAAAACACAAGGAACTTAAAGGATATACCTTTGATTATTATTTCAATATGCAAAGGGTTTTAAATAAAGACCAACAAAAGAAAATGGTTGATATATTTCAGGCAATGCTGACGGATTCAGGTGATGCAAGGAGGCAGGGGCAGGGCAGGGGCAGAAATCAAAGAAAACCTTAATTTTTAAATTCAATAATGAGTATTTAATCGTTCCTTTCTTCTATATTCCCGGAGGTTTTATTAAATATTTAATCCTGAACCAAAACCACCAATTTTTTCTTTCTCCTGTTTTTTGAATCAATGCATCCGGTTGTGGCAATAAGAATAAAAAGATCAAAAAATGAAATTTCTTCATTTTAAATTTTAAAGAAGTATTATTGGTTCATTATATGAAGTTTTTCAGTAATGGCAGATATATAATGAGTTTAAATATATCCAAATATCTTAATGTTTATATTTGAATATTAATGTAAATTCATAAC
>CAYUEI010000282.1:0-3810 GCA_964443445.1 uncultured Prolixibacteraceae bacterium
TAATACTGAAGCATTGACCTTACAACAATGGCCCCCATAGAATGAGTCACAAAACTTATAGTATCGTAACCCGAACTTTTAATATTTTCATATAACAACCTGCCAAGCTCATCAAGTTCAACATAAAGGCTGTTATATCCGTAATTTTTTGTCTTGAATCCCGCTTTCCTAAGGTTTCTTTCTATCTTATTCAATACAAATTTCGGACTCCCGTGACCATGAATAAGATAAATGATTTGGCTTCCATATAAGGATACTGAAAGCATTAATAGAAAAGATGTTGCCAGATATTTAATCTTCATAATGAGGGTTAATTAAATTTTTTATATTTTGCACTATTCAAATTTACAATTTATGAGCGAAGATTTCTTTCAAAAAGTATATAAAGTTGTAAAACTAATACCGCCTGGAAGAGTAACCAGTTATGGCGCTATAGCAAGATATCTCGGAACAGCCCGCTCATCAAGGATGGTAGGATGGGCAATGAATCAAAGCCACTCACAGGATGATATTATCCCTGCCCACCGTGTTGTCAACAGAAATGGATTACTAACAGGAAAACATTTCTTCGGAGGAGAAAATGTGATGCAGGAACTTCTTGAAAGTGAAGGACTGATTATTGAAGACGATAAGATTTTAAATTTCAGGGAAAGATTCTGGGACCCTGTATCAGAGCTCGGCTTCTAAGCTGACAAGAATCCTCCATCGACAGGTATTAGTGCACCGTGCATATAACTCGACATTTCTGAACACATAATTAAAACCATCCTTGCTATTTCATCCGGATCACCAAGACGACCGGCAGGTATCCTTTGAAAGAAATTATAACCGTCAGAAATAAGCTTTACCTGAAACTTTGAAATTGCAGTCTTAGCTGCACTTTTTGTCCCATTACTCATTATACCCCCGGGAAGTATTGCATTTACCCTGAATCCCTTACGCCCGAATTCACGAGCAAGGTCGCGCGTTAAAGCTATTACCCCAATTTTGCTAAGCGAATATTGAGTGAGGTCATCTTTGAATGGCAATATTGCTTCTATAGAA
This sequence comes from uncultured Prolixibacteraceae bacterium, assembly GCA_964443445.1. GTDB lineage: Bacteria > Bacteroidota > Bacteroidia > Bacteroidales > Prolixibacteraceae > CAYMTR01. The sequence goes on from CAYUEI010000282.1 coordinate 1,045, forward strand.
CCGAAATTTACAATAACACCACCCCTTTTCCCTCTTAATCTTATCATATTCTGACACATCCAAAGTATAGAATAAAGGTTCACCTGCATCACTTTCTCAAGATAGGCATAATCAAGGGTCATGAATTTCTTAAATGGATATATGCCTGCGTTATTCACCAATATATCAACACTCTTACCATCAATTTCTTCCCAGAATCCGTCAATATTACTTTTCTCTGATAGATCGAAAGCGAAAGTTTTTACAGTAGTCCCGTTTTCCCTTAGTGAATCGGCAAATACGTCTAACCCGTCACTATCCTTATCAATCAACAGAAGATTGCACCCTGCCTCTGCCAGCCTTTTGGAAATAGCTTTCCCAATACCGTTAGCTGCTCCGGTGATTACTGCATTCTTGCCTTTTAAATTAAGTAATTCTCCAATTGTTTTCATAATCTCCCCGTTTTATGGATTTTAAAAAAATGAAATCCATTTTCAATAACGATTAAAATATCAACACGTACAACTTTATATCAGGCAAAGAAGTACACCTTTTAAAAGTTGGAATAAATTCTTTAATATTCCTGTTTTATCGTGAACAATTAAGATATGTTTATCCTTATATGAATTATTTTCTATTTTTACACTTACAAATATTGAGATATGATTTTACAACCGAAAGATATCAAAGAAGCCCTCAGTACTGTCAAAATGCCGGGGTCTGACAAGAATATTGTTGAACTGGAAATGGTTCAGGAAATCAGGATTGAAGGAAAGAAAGTCAGCTTCACACTTGTATTTCAAAAATCAAACGACCCAAGTGCTGCAATCGTTAAAGCACAATGCGTTCAAAGCATTTTACGAAATCTGGGAAAGGACATTGAAATTGCCGGTAACATTACAATCCGATCAATACATGATATTCAAAGACCTGTTTTACCCGGTGTTAAGAACATTATTGCCGTTGCTTCGGGCAAAGGAGGAGTAGGAAAATCAACCATTGCAGTTAATCTGGCAACTTCCATGGCAAAAACAGGAGCAAAAGTCGGACTTATTGATGCTGATATATTTGGCCCTTCAATCCCAATAATGTTTGGTGAAAAAGATTCACACCCTACAGGAGATAAAATTAACGGAAGAGATGTAATTATTCCTATTGAGAAATTTGGTGTAAAGATTTTATCCATAGGCTTTTTTGTTAACCAGGAAGAAGCCTTGGTCTGGAGAGGTCCAATGGCTTCAAACGCTTTAAAACAGCTTATTATGGATGCTGACTGGGGTTCATTGGATTATCTTTTTATAGATCTTCCACCCGGAACCAGCGATATTCATTTGACTCTTATGCAGACAGTTCCAGTTACCGGTGCAATAATAGTTACGACTCCACAGGATGTAGCTTTGGCAGATGTAATTAAGGGGGTGAATATGTTTAAGAGTAAATCAATAGATGTACCTGTATTAGGTCTAATAGAAAACATGTCATGGTTCACACCAGAAGAATTGCCTGAAAATAAATACTATATTTTTGGTAAAGACGGAGGAAAAAATATGGCTGAAAGGATTGGGATTCCCTTATTAGGACAAATACCTATTGTTCAAAGCATAAGGGAAGGCGGAGATGTTGGTAAGCCCGGTTCCTTAAGCGGAAATAAAATTACAGTTGAAGCATTTGATAATCTTTGCAGGGAAGTGATTGAAGTTATTAAACAAAGAAACGAAAATCAGTCACCTTCTGAAAAAATTAAGGTAACCAAAAAATAAAATAATCACCTTAAATGTTCATTTTTTTGGTTAAAAAATGAATTATAAAAGTTTTTTCAGGTTTTTGTGTAATAATTTTCAAAAAATCTTTTCATTGTTATTAATAATCAATAGATTTGCTTGATTAGGATTTGTTTAGTATTAACATCTCTCATTTGTTCAGCTACGCATTTTCTAAAGAGTTAATTAATCCAATTATCATTTAATTTTTTTTTCATTTTATGGATATTTTTGTAGCAAAGCTAAACGCTGACACAACAGCTGATCAAATCAAAGAATTATTCAGCCAATATGGTAATGTCAGTTCTGTAAAACTTATTATGGATCGTGAAACAGGCATGTCAAAATGCTATGGTTTCGTAGAAATGGAAGATGAATCAGAAGGGTCTGCTTCTATTGAGCACCTTAATGATACAAATTTCATGGGCAATTACATCATCGTTAAAAAATCTGAACCCAGATCTGCAGAAAAACGTTCATTCGGAAGACCTGGTGGTGGCGGCGGTGGAAATCGCAGACCTGATGGTAACCGAGGTGGTTTTGGCAACAGAAGCGGCGGCGGCGGTGGATACAACCGTGACCGTGGCGGCGACCGAAACGACCGTGGCGGAAGCAGAGACCACAGAAGAGGTGATTATAACAGATATGAATAATAATCTAAAAAGGCAGGAACCAAAAATTCCTGCTTTTTTATTTAAAAAATTTGGTTTAAAACAAAATATTCTTACATTAGTATCTGAGAATGTTTATTTAACTAAACTAACAGAGATAATAAGGAAATTATTTCTGCTCAAAGGGCTGGGAGTTAAGTGTTGTTGATTAAGCAAAATTTAGACCTACTAACTATTAGTCAGAAGAAATTACCCGGAGTAAGACGCAAAACATTACGGATTGCTACTCCGGGATTTTTATTCCATAAAATTCTTAATACATCTCTTCTTCCCTTGCTCTAACAATCATTTAACAAAGGCGACAATATAAATAGCACTGTTTCACCAATATTTATTAAATTCTTATCTTTGAATCT
>CAYUEI010000283.1:0-3799 GCA_964443445.1 uncultured Prolixibacteraceae bacterium
AAATAACATTTTCTGAATTTCGGGTGAAATTAAAATCCAAAAATTATGAAACACATTATTGTAACAGCAATCATCATCTGCTCAGCCATTTTAAAAGTATTTTCATCGGAGTATGAAGAAAAAATGGGAGCAGCCATCCAGGAAATGTATCAATCGAGAAGTGAAACTGAATTGGTTGATATTGCCGGTCAGTTTGAAAAGATAGCTCAGGACTCAGAAAATGAGTGGCTCCCCGGTTATTACGCTGCATATTCTTATTTAAGTATTGTAATTAACAATTATGATATCAGCAGTGATAAAAAGATTGTATTTGTGAATAAGTCGCAGGAGCATATTGAAAAAATTAAGGCTATAAAACCGGATGAATCAGAAATATACGCTTTACAGGCTTTTGTTTACCTGATGAGCATTATTAAACCGGAAGAAGGTTATAAATATTCTACTCTTGCAAATGAAGATCTCACTAAAGCAGAAAAGTTAAATCCCAACAATCCAAGGATTTATTATCTGTCGGCTTTAAGCTTTTTATATACTCCTGAAGATTTCGGAGGAGGAGTTGCTGTCGCTAAACCATTGTTTGTAAAAGCCGAACAACTTTTTAAGGGTGAAACAGGGAAAGATAAACTTCTTCCTTCCTGGGGGAAATTTCACAATGGAATAATGTTAAAGCAATGTGACGAAAAAAATTAATATTTTTACTTTAATCTTTTTACATCGTTATGGTTGTTATAGCTAAAAATAAAGTCAAACAAAACTCTCCTAAACAAATAATTATAGGATTAATAATAGCTGCTTTTATTTCTTTAGCATTTGGCACATCCATTCTGATAGTTCAAAGTAAAAGTTTTAATCTCCCGGTAAAAGAATATCTATTAAATGCAGCATATTCTATTTGTTTAGGTTTATCATTATTTGCAAACGGTCCATTTTTCCGGCTTGTAGAAAGAGGATGGCTTTCATGGGTCAAAAGACCAGTCAGAAGCCTGTTTATTGCATTAAGCTTTCATCTGGTGTATTCGACAATTGCAATTTTTCTTATCAACTGGCTGTATTTTATTATAATTGGCAATCAAAGTTTTAAAGCATTTTTTTCGTGGGGAGGTCACTACATATTTATAAGTGAATATTTTATTTTATTGATAATTACTGCGATTATATATGCTAAATCTTTCTTTAAAGAATGGAGGGAAAAAGTTATAGAAAGTCAAAAGCTCAAGCAGGAAGCTATTTCACTTCAATATCAGGTAATGCAAAACCAGGTAAATCCTCATTTTCTTTTTAACAGTCTGAATACTTTAGGATCACTGATTGATATTGATACAAAAAAGGCAAAAGAGTTCACCCGGGAACTTTCATTATTTTACAGGGAGCTGCTCTTTTTCAAGGATAAAGACCTCATTTCATTAAAGGAAGAGATTAGCTTTCTTGAAAGATATATCTATCTTCAGAAAATACGATTTGGGGAGAATTTTAATGTAAAAATTGATCTTGGCGAAAATATTAAGGGAGAAGTAATTCCAATGTCGGTTCAAATGATGGTTGAAAATACAATAAAGCATAACATCATTTCACATGAAAGGCCATTGTCGGTTACCATAGGTTTAATGAGTGAAAATGAATTATTTGTGGAAAATAATTATCAACCCAGGGAAAATGTTCAGGGAAGCAACCGAATAGGGTTGAATAATCTTAAAGAAAGATATATGTTTTTGACCGGAAAGGAATTAGCCATATTAAATGATGGTAAGATATTCAGAATTACTATTCCTTTGATAATTCTACAACCATGAAAGTACTGATTGTTGAAGATGAACCATTGGCAGCTGCCCAGCTAAAGAAACTAGTTGAAGAGATCAGGCCTGATTGTGAAATCGTTGCTATATGCGATACTGTTGAATCTACTGTAAACTGGCTAAAACAAAACACTGCACCTGATCTTGCTTTTTTTGACATCCATCTTGGTGACGGCTTGAGTTTTGAGATATTTAAGAAAATTGAAGCTGATTTTCCAGTAATTTTCACCACTGCTTATGATCGTTATGCGATACAGGCATTTAAGGTAAACAGCATTGATTATTTGATGAAGCCTGTTGATCAAGATGAAATAATTGTAGCCCTGAAAAAATATGAACAGCAAAAACAAAGGATTTCAAGCGTTTTAAACAACGAGCTGGTAAAGAGCCTCATCTCATCAATTGGAAGCAATAAAGACTATAAAAAGAGGTTTATAGTAAAGATTGGGACACACATTAAGGCAGTAGAAACTGACAATGTAAATTATTTCTACAGCTTTCAGAAAGGGACTTTCCTGAAATCGGGTGATGGAAAGAATTATCTTCTGGACCAGACTCTTGAAACAATAGAGCAGCTTGTCGATCCGGGTCAGTTCTTCAGGATCAACAGAAAATATCTGGTATCACTTAACTCAATAAGAGATGTAATTGCATACAGCAATTCAAGGCTAAAATTAAAAGTAGTCAATCAGGAAGAAGATGACTTTCTGGTTGCAAGGGAAAAAGTAAAAGTTTTCAAAGAATGGTTTGAAGGTTTACTTTAACCAACGGTCGAGCCATTTAAAGAAAGTACGCTGCCACAACAAACCGTCCTGAGGTTTTAATACCCAGTGATTCTCTTCGTGGAATAGAAGAAATTCAGCAGGAATACCTTTAAGAACAGCTGCATTATAAGCTGCCATACCCTGAGTAAAAGGAATTCGGTAATCGTTTTCACCATGAATGACAAGAATAGGAGTATCCCATTTATCAACAAACTTATGGGGTGAAAATTCGAAGGAACGCTGTGCCTCTTTATTGTTTTTATCCCAGAAAGGGCCGCCCTTCTCCCAGTTTTCAAACCACATTTCATCGGTAGTAAGATACATCTGTTCGAAGTTGAAAATTCCGCAGTGAGAAATGAAAGCTTTAAATCTTTTTTCGTGATGGCCGGCAAGATAAAAGACAGAGTAGCCACCATAGCTTGCACCAATAGCTCCAAGCCGGTCTTTATCAACCCATGGTTCTTTAACGGCATCGTCAATAGCTGAAAGATAATCTTTGATATTTTGTCCGCCGTGGTCTTTACTTATTTGTTCGAGCCATTCCATGCCAAAGCCCGGAAGACCGCGCCTGTTGGGAGCAACGATGACATAGCCATTTGCGGCCATCATTTGAAAATTCCATCTGTAGGACCAGAACTGGCTAACTGTACTTTGCGGTCCTCCTTCACAATAAAGCAAAGTAGGATATTTCTTTGAAGGGTCGAAGTCGGGAGGAAAAATGTACCAGACAAGCATATCTTTGCCATCGGTAGTTTTAATCCATTTCTTTTCAACCTTTCCCATATTAATTTGCTGAAGCATTTGTTTGTTAACCTCAGTTACAGGAGTGTCAGAACCATCATTTAAGGAAACCAGATAAAGTTCATCGGGTTGAGACATAGAGTGTTTACGGGCGACAAGGCCACCATTTGCCAATTGAACAGACTTGTAATTGTGAATTCCATCGGTAAGGCGTTTAATCTCTTTTGATGCTATGTCGACCCGGAAAATTTCGTCAGTTGCCTTAATATCAGTAATAAAGAAAAGGGACTTGCCATCTTCTGCCCATGTAACAGAAGAAGCACTTTCTTCGAAATCTTCAAAAAGGTTAATCCTCTCTCCCCCATTCACATCAGCAATAAACAATCGGGCCTGATCAGATTCATAACCATCTCGTTCCATGCTTTCCCAGGCTATATATTTGCCATCGGGAGAAAAGACCGGGTTCTGGTCGTATCCCATTATACCTTCAGTAAAATTGAT
>CAYUEI010000284.1:0-3786 GCA_964443445.1 uncultured Prolixibacteraceae bacterium
TCTACCTACCTCTTCCGAAGCAAACAGGCACCAGAGAGCCATCAAATACCATAAGCTGATTTTCTTATGGTATTTGATGGCTCTCTGGTACCTGTTTGCTTAATATTTGAAAGGTAAAAGGGATAGTCAAAATTGCATTTTATGTATCTTTTTTGTACTTTTCAATATTATGTCATTAATAAGAGTAATACTAGCAATATTGTTTCCTCCACTATCTGTTATTGATAAGGGTTGCGGTTCAGTTTTGATTGTCTTCCTTCTCACGCTTGCAGGATGGATTCCCGGAGTAATTGCAGCACTTATCATCTTGAACAGAAATAGCAAATAATCCCTTTTCCAAAAGAAACTTTCTTTTCAATTAAATTTTGTATCTTAGAAAAAGTGATGATTATCCACATATATGTGTTTTAATTAAATTTAACACAAACCTAAAATGACAATTTTAAAGGTAATTGAAGTTATGGCTTATTCAGAAAAAAGCTGGGAGGATGCCACACGTAAAGCAGTAACAACTGCTGCAAAAACAGTTAAAAACATTCGTGCTGTATATGTTCAGGACATGAGTGCTGTAGTAAAAGACAATGATGTTACTGAATATAGGGCTAATGTAAAGATCTCATTTGAAGTTATTAATTAAAAAATAAAAGACATGGGTTTAATATCATTTATTAAAAGTGCCGGAGAAAAGATTTTCGGGAAATCTGAAGAAAAAAAGGAGCATGAAAAAGCAGTGTTGATAATTGAACATATCAGAAAATATGGATTCAATACTGATGAAATAATGGCTGTTGTTGACGATGAAAAAGTTGTTCTTTCGGGTAACATTGACACTTATGAAAATAAAAACAAAATAATTGTCATTGCAGGAAATGTTGAAGGAATTTCTGAAGTAGAAGACAGGATTCTGGTTGTAATGCCAATCCCGATGGCTCCGCCTCCACCTGAAAAGCAATACTATACAGTCAAAAAGGGGGATTACCTTTCAAAGATAGCTAAAGAAGTTTATGGAAATGCCAATAAGTATCAAATCATCTTTGAGGCCAATAAACCGATGCTTAAAAACCCTGATTTAATATATCCGGGACAGGTTCTGATAATTCCACCGCTGGAATAGGAATTTTAATATTCTTTATAACATATATTTATATCTTATTTTAAGTCTTTGGACTCATTAGAATAATGAATTTTTTATATTTTTGCCCTAATATATTTCGATTTATAAATATTCAGGCATTAATAGTAATAAATTATCATTAAATGATCGATCAGGAAACAAACCCCTGTGATTGTAGTTCGAAAGAAGAGATACGTAATCAGATCGATATAATAGATTTCGAACTTATAAAGTTGTTCTCACTTAGGTATGACTTTGTAAAGGAAATTGTAAAGTATAAAGAGAAGAATGTTACTGATATTGTAGCTGAAGACAGGAAGGTTTTAGTAATCAAACAAAGATCGGAGTGGGCTGAAGAAATGGGGCTCGACAAGAAAACCTTTGCCGAAATATTCAGAATTTTGCTTGAAAGCAATATAGACAAAGAAATGGAAATAGCTCAAATCAGTAATAAAAAACAGGTATAAGTATGTATAAGAAGGATATAAAAGTACTTGATTGTACAGTTCGCGACGGAGGATTAATGAACAACTGGCAATTCAGTGATCAGTTTGTGAAATCTGTATATGAGAATCTTGTAGAAGCAGGGGTTGATTATATGGAAATTGGTTATAAAAGCAGTGAAAGTGCTTTTTCTCGTGATGTAGTAGGTCCGTGGAAGTTTACCAACGAAGCAGATATTAGAAGGATAGTAGGCAAAGGAGAACCTAAGATAAAACTTTCAGCGATGGTTGATATTGGGCGTATTGCATTTGAAGATATACTTCCGAAAAGCGAAAGCCTGTTAACCATGATACGTGTTGCCTGTTACGTTCACCAGATGGACAAGGCAATTGCTCTTGCCCATCACTGTATGGATAAAGGGTATGAAGTGACTATCAACCTGATGGCCGTTTCAAAAGTGAACGAACATGATTTGGATGAAGCTCTTTCTGCAGCAGCAAAATCGCGTGTATCAATATTTTACCTTGTTGACAGCTTTGGCAGTATGCATTGTGAATCAATAGAGCATCTGATGAAAAAATATAAGGAAGCGATGCCTGATAAGGAAATTGGGATTCATGCTCACAATAATATGCAGTTAGCTGTCTCAAATACAATTACTTCGCTTATGAACGGAGCCACAATGCTTGATTCAACTTTGCTTGGAATGGGAAGAGGCGCAGGCAACTGTCCAACCGAAGTTTTGATAGCTTTTCTCAAGAATCCAAAATATAGGCTATTGCCATTATTTAAAGCTATCCAGGATGAGATAGTTCCATGGCAGCAGAAAATAGACTGGGGATATCATATTCCATATCTTATAACTGGAGCAATGAATGAACACCCAAGAAGTGCGATGGCATGGATGGATTCGGCAAACAAGAATGATTTTGTTGCATTCATGAAGTCGATGCACGACTATGAACTCCTTGAGTAAGATTTAATTATAAGCATATTTAAAAGAGAAATTCTGAATTAATAAATTGAATTTCTCTTTTTTATTTTAATACCACAGTTTCAAATTCTTCATTGCGATACCAAACTGGATTACAGACAAAGATTTGTCGAAGTTGATATTGTAATAATCTTGTCCGTAATATAACCTGGCGAATATTGAAAATGGTCCGAGGAAAGCAGGCTGGTAGAATATGCTATAGCTGGCAATAAATCTTTTACTGAATAAGTCTTCACTTTCAATGAGTGGCCCTCCAATTAATTCGAGTTGAAGGAGTCCTGTGATTTTAGATTGTCCGGTTCTGTAATTACCTTCTTTTCTTTTATTTGGCGAATCAATAAAAAACAAAGATTCAATTTCTGCATTAAAGCGAAATTTCCCATAAAAGTTTCTAATAATCTTAGGATCAACATTATTGTATGAAGCAAACAATCTGACAGTACTCAGGGGGTTAAATCGCTGGTTGTTTGGATTTAAAAGCATCATACCAGCTAAAGCAAAGTTATCTGCAAATGAGCCGGTAAAATGATTTATGGAGCTGTCGGGATTAATAGCATTACCATCTTGCCCGTTGGAATGATGCCCCAATGAAACATAAGGGATAATTAAATTATTGCTTAAAGAATTTTCAATTTTATAAAAAAATGTTCCTTTCAGAATATATGAAGGAGTTCTTATGGGAAAAGAGGTGACAGAAGAAGACCTGAATACAATACGTGGGCTCAATTCAAATCCAGCTTTTTTATTCTTTCCAAAAAAGAATAAGTTATCGGGAGAAAAATTGACTTCAGAAACCAAAGGCCCAGAATTTCCAAAGCCCCCGGTAATTGTGGCATAGCTTGGTGCAGTAAAAGTGATTTCAGAAAACAAGGAATCATTAAAAGTATTGTCTGGCTGGGAATAAGATAACCGGGAGAAAGAAAACAAAAGGATTAATATTAAAAGAAATGATTTTGAATACATAAAACACGATAGTTAAAGACTTGAAAATAAGTAGTAGTCATAAATTATAATGTCCGTACTTATATCAAAAGTACAATAAGAAAATTAAACATTATTGTTAAGCCTAAAATTTTCCAATAATTTTCATCTATTAACATATATTATAAAGTATTATTATATTTTTAGATTCAAATAAAAGTAAATATGAGTGCCATTTTCAGAAAGAAGACATTAACACACTTGATAAATGAGGCAGAAAACACTTCAGGATTAAAAAGAGAGCTTACTGCCA
>CAYUEI010000285.1:0-3773 GCA_964443445.1 uncultured Prolixibacteraceae bacterium
CCACCTGCTACTTCAACTTTTATCCAACCGTCCTTTTTATCATTACAAGTAACCTGAAAATGATCTAACTCTTTTATTGTTATTTCATCAGGGTTATTTATTGTAAATGAACCTTTTAATGTACAATTCTTGGCATCACTGATAACATAATTATATGTAGTGTATGGTTTGTTAGGATCACCAAGACCAGTGAAAAGACCGGTATTATTTGGATTTATATTTGCCCCTGAAGCTAATCCTATAATATAATAATCAAGTAACCCTGTTCCTCCGACTGCGTCAATGTCAATTTTACCATTTTCTTCGTTGTGACATTTAACATCAGTTAAAGTAGACTTGGAAATTGTTATTTCTGCCGGATTATCTATTATCAGATTATCAGTGAATTTTATCGCACAATTCTTCTCATTATTTCTAACCCAAACTTCATACTCTCCCGGAGGTAAACTTGTAAAAATGTTACTTTTTTGGTATGTCCTTACTATTGGCCCGGCCACCCTGTACATCAGATAATTATATGGTCCACCTCCTTCAGCCATAACTGTAATGGATGCATCCTGACTGTTATGACATGAAATACTGTCTGTGATATTGGCACTATTTAAGATTATGACATCAGGCTGACCAACAGGTATAGTTTCAACTTCAGAAGGACAACCTCTGCTGTCAGTAACCATAATGTCATAGGTACCGGCCGACAATCCGCTAATAACCGGGAATGTTGATGCAACACCATTGATATACGAACGATAACTGTTGTCATTTCCTCCCTGAACATTCAGAAAAGTTACCTTACCATCTTCCGACAAATAGCATGACAATGAATCAACTCTGAAATCAAAAGCAACAACTGGAGGTTCAGTAATAGTTACAGATACAATATTCGACTCGCACAGATTTGCATCTCTTACCACTAACCTATATGTTCCCTCTTCTAATCCGCCATCAATAGTATAACTGGTCCCGCTAAAATCAGTACCTGCGGAACCTGCACCACCAAGTCCGTATTGATAATCAGGAATACCTCCGGTTACGCTAAAAGTAATTTTAGCATCATCTTCTCCGTTGCAACTTACGTTATCAACATCCTCAAGCTTCAAAACAAGTTTTTCCGGTTGAGCAATTGTTATTATTTTGGTTGCTTTACAAGCATCAGTATTCGATGCTGTAAGCGTATATGTTCCTGCTTTAAGTGAATATTTGGCTCCGGAAGCTATAGTATTGGTAACCCCTTCACCTTTTATTAAAATATTTTTGTCTACTGCCCAACCACCGTTTGCAGTGAGAGTAACTTCAGTTGTACTTCCAAAACACTTAATTTCATCATAGACGGGCTCTTCAATCGTTAATTCTTCCGGTTCTTCAATTACGATATTTGTAATTGGATTAGGAGCCACACATTTATTTTTATCTGTTATTTTAATATCATAAGTGCCTGCATGAATATTTGGTATTACTACACCTATTCCTGTAGAAGAAGGCTTTGTCTTCAAAACACTTAAAGTTCCTGCTTCCAACACAGAAATTGTATATCCGGGAATACCACCTGAAATATCAAAAGATATTGAACCGTTAGACTTATCGTAACACTTAGCAGGTGTTGCTTCAAAGTTTGTAACAGTCAATGCTTCAGGTTCGAAAATCTTAACATTTACAGGAGTCTCACATCCATATTTGTCTATAACTGTTATCTCATTAATATAACCTATTACCGATGATGTCAAACCTGAATTGATAAGAATAGAATTTCCAATAAATGGAGTATATGGTGAACCATCGATTGAATAGCTGAACGGTGCTTCTCCCTGTACTGTCAATGTAAATGAAGGCACATCGCCTGAACATTTCATCATGATTGAATCACCAACATTATCTACTACAAGTTGTCGGCGACCCACAACAACAAAAGTCTTATTCAGAAAATTGGTTGTACATGACAAATCACTCCATACTCTAAGTGTATATGCTCCAGGTTCCAGCTCATCAAATGTTACAACGCCGGGAGTAGCAACTTCTTCAAGCAAAGCACTGCCCAAATAAAGCTTGTAGGTCATTATGGAACTATTGCCCCCGATAGCCTGAACATTCAAATTTGCTTTATCACCAAAGCATTTAATTGTATCAAGTTCAAACTGAGAAATAGTTATTGGGGCCGGTTCAATAATTTCAACATTTGAAATCAGGTTCGCCGGACAGTTATTTGCATCCTTAATTTGAACATTATATGTGTTTCCTGAAAGTGCACCTATTAAAACAGGATCACTTGTAGGAACATTTGGTCTGAATACATTTCCGGTACTTGAATACATCAAATCGTACTTATATCCACCTACTCCACCTGTTACATTCAAATGAATTTCGCCATTATTGCCCATAGGACAAGTAAGATGTACATCATCAGCCGGATTATGTGTTACTACTACCGGCTCAGGTTGAGTTATTACCACAGTTCTTTCTTCAGTTTCACAGCCATTAGAATCCTGGGCTTTAACAGTGTAAGTGCCTGCAGATCTGCTTATAGGGTTTGTAGCTGCAATCCCATCAACGAAATAAGAATATGGCAGGGTTCCCCCGGAAACATTTATTTGAATTATACCTGTAGCATCGCCATTACATTTAGCTGCAATTCCAATCGGATCATTCAACCAAACCAAAGGTGAAGAAGGATTACTGATTACATATTGCTGAGTGCCTGAACATGAAGGATTTCCGGCATCATTCCATCTTATAGTATAACTTCCGGCTATAAGTCCTGTAAATGAAACAGGTGTACCATAACTAACTGTACCTTCCTGATTAACAGTCGACTCATTATTATCATCCATTACAATATGGATTTGTCTGCCACTCCTGCCACCTCTTATTGTAACTGAAACATCAGTCAAATCATTAACATCACCACAACTTAATTCAACAGGTGAATTTGGAGTAGTAAAAACAACAATAGGATCGAATTTTAAAAGTTCAAAAGTTAAAGTTTTTTTATCGGTTGGACAACTAATTCTTGTTACAGTAACTTCATATTCACCTGCTTCAAGATTTGAATAAATATAGTCAGCAGTATGGCTGGTATAAGTCTTATTGCTCAGCGTAATATTTCTAACTTCGATTTCGAAAGGATCTGTTGGTAAGTTAGAAAATTGAACAGTTGCAAAACTATTATCACAATTAACTTCATTCAATATGTTATAATTGAAGTTTATAACATCAGGGACATTAACAGGAATTGTAAATGTAGAGTTTTTTGTACAACCCTTACTATCAGTAACAGTAACATAATAATTTCCTTCACCTTTCCCTGTAAAATTGCCTGTCATATTAGTGCCATCAGCAATTCCGTTTTTGTAAAGTATGTAAGTGTAATCTGGACCGCTTCCACCTGAAGCTTCAAAATTTATAGTCGCAGTTTCGTCAGAACATTGAGGTGTCAAGACAGAACCTTCCTGAGAAACAGTAAGTGGAGGATAATCATATATTCTGGTGGAATTTTCATTAGGAGAATCTTCCCCATCTACCATGGTAACTTTGTAATCGCCGGCAGATAGGTCTTCAATTAAAAATGAGGAAGTTGTCTCTACTCTCTCTGATCGGTATGGTGATCCATTTTTAAAAATCCTGAAAGTATAAGGAGCAACACCTGTATTAATTTTCACCAGTATACTTCCATTTTCTTCTCCATTACATATAGGAGCATTTGGAATTAAACCAAATGATAAACCCAATGGTGCTACAAGTGGATTCCCTTTCCCGCTGTTTGTTGCACTGGTTTGTGT
>CAYUEI010000286.1:0-1219 GCA_964443445.1 uncultured Prolixibacteraceae bacterium
TACAAAGATTTTCTTGGCGCACCTTTGGGAGAAAGGTCGCATCAGTTATTACATACTAAGTATGTGGCAAGGAGCAGGTATTAAAAGTATTAATTAACAGATAATAAAGCTTGATATAATGATTGGTTAGCTTAAGGTTTTATATAAATATATTATCTAAATCTGGTTAGAATGCTTTTTATTTTAAAACTTGAAGGCAAGCCCGAACCGATGATTAGTATAATTACCGATTCCATATTCACCAAAAATGCCCCAATGTTCTCCTAAATAAAAAGCTGTACCGGCATAAACGCCATAATCAAATGAGTGTCCTCTTTCAGGGCGCATATTTTGATCGGAAAAGCGATAAAAACCTCCATATTTGCCAGATAGATATATGTCAATTCTAAACTTTTCACTCTTGATCAGGAAAGGGAGCAAGTGAACATTTGCATTTACCCCATAAAAAATTGTATTAGTCTTACTTGTAGCCGAATAATTATTGTCAATTAAACCTGAAATTGTCTTTATAGAGGTGTATCCGGTATAACATCCAATTTCCAGAAATTTCATAATGCCATAATTAACCTCCGACAGAAAAACCGGCGATATATCAGTACCTGCTGTTTTATGGCCTATGTTTGGATAACCCGAATAACCAATCTTTATATTCCACCTGTCTTTAATTGAATATTGCTGGGCATTAGCAGAGTTCAGAAAAAAACAAGTGATGATTAATAAAAGATATAATCCGGCAACATTTTTATTTATATTCATAATTCAGGTAATTAATGATTCTTTGTTTGAATTTTGTTTCCTTTTTTATCTTTGAAGAGGGATTAGCCTCAAAAAACACTTTATATGAAATTGTTGGTATGATAGGGAATAAGCTGACTTGATATTGTTTAATCGGCTTATAATTATCCGGTTCATAAAGATTATATCCCTCCTTATTGTATCCGTAGAAGTAGGATGTCGGGTTATGCCGGTTATATATATTATAAACTGAAAAATTCCAAATTGCTTTTCTTCCCCATTTTGTTTTGGTTGTATAAGTGAAACCTACATCCATTCGATGATAATCTTTCATGCGGGCACTATTACGTTTGCCATATACAAACTCTTCATTATAAAAATTTTGTGAAGCTCTTATCTGTGCTATTTGCCGTCCTATTACCGGGGTATAAGGCAGTCCTGTCTGGTAAACCCAAGAAATGTTAAATGTCCATTTTTCACTTAA
>CAYUEI010000286.1:1319-3735 GCA_964443445.1 uncultured Prolixibacteraceae bacterium
GAATATCCCTCTTTGTAGGTGGACAAATGGCTCAATTCTTTATAATATAAATTGGTTTCAATCTGAATATTGTCATCCAAAAAAAATCCTTTCCAACCGGCTGAATATTGAATTGAACTTGAAGGCTCAATGTTTTCATCAGATGGTATCCAGACTTCGTTGTTCATAATACTTCCAGAGGAGAATAGAAGATGATTAAACTGATTCATATTCTGATAAGTAAAATTGATAATTTGCGAAGGTGATATCTGCGCATTTATCATTATTCGCGGTTCAACTACTGTTTTATTAAATGTCCCGGAGTGATAGTTAATCAGACGCGCTCCGATATTGGCATCAATGAAGTTGAACAGAGAAAACCGGCTATTGGCATAAATTGATGTCTCATTTGCAAATATCCTTTCATAATCCTTATCAGTTGTTTTATCTGACTGATAGATTTTATTGGGTATATGAATCAGATAAGATGTTTTAGCACCAAAATCAATAGTCAGGTTTCGTTTAAGTTTATATTGCCAGTCAGAACGTAACGATAAATCCTGAACTGTAGAAAGATGCTGAATCTTATAGTCCAAAGTATCATTTGGCGAAAATGAAAAGAACGAATTAACATTATTAAGTCTGTATCGAGTATACGAAAACGTATTATCAACAAAAAGGTTGGGTGAAATAACACTGTTCCATCTGGCTGATGCCAGCCAGTTCCCCCACGAATTAGAGAGAGTATATTTCTGATTGCTTGTTTTATAATCTCTATTCCAGTATTCTAAATAATCATCACCCTGATAAAGATTAAAGTATAAACTATTCTTTTCATCAGGATGCCAGGAAAATTTTCCATTCAAATCGTGAAATCCGTAAGTAATATTATAATCACTTTCTGTAATCCCGCAAGCGAGCAAAAATAAAGGCTCTGTTAATGTTTTACGACCAGTTATAATGAAGCTGGCTTTCTTATTTAATAACGGTCCTTCAATACAAAAAGAAATATCGGTCACTCCAATACCAAGCGAACCTTTTAATCCTGATTTATCTCCCTCGCGTTGTGTTATTGACACAATTGAAGAAAGTTTTCCACCATATTTTGCAGGAAAACCCCCTTTATAAACTTCAATATTATTAATCATATCGGGATTAAAAACTGACATGAAGCCCCCTAAGTGATTGACATAGATTATTGGAGTATTATCAAAAAGGTACAGATTTTCTCCTGGATTTCCCCCTCTCACATTAAGCATGCTCGAGCCTTCCTGTTGTGATTGTATTCCGGGCAACATTTGTAATGCTTTCATTACGTCGGGTTTCCCTCCTATTGAAGGTATATTCAGCATCTCTTTTTTACTTAGAGTAGAAATATTGAATCTCTTTGATTGTTCACCCCGGACGGTAACTTCGTCAAGTAGTTCACCTGCTTCTAATGATATATGTACAATCGTGTCGGAAGAAAATTGCAATGTTTTACTTTTGTACCCAATGAATGAAATCTGAATTCTTCCACCTTTAGTAATAAGCGAGAAATAACCGTTATTATCAGACGAAGTTCCATTAGTCGTCCCTGTTTCCAATACGTTTGCCCCAATAAGATTTTCGAATGTATGGTTGTCTTTTATTATTCCTGAGATATGAAGTTGGGCAGATGCAGCATTTAAAAACAGGAACATGCAGACTATGCAAATTTTAATTTTACTTATCCACATAAGGCTCAGGTGATATAGTGTCAGAAACAAAAACAGAATAACCGGCAAAAATTCCATACCCATTTTCAATATTTGAATATAAAGGGAAACTTGAAATACTTTCTCCAATGTCTGTGTACTTTCCTTCAGTGTATAAGTAATATTGCTTTAAGTAACGGTAATAATCATAGGTTAACGAATGTAGCTCCAAAATGTAAGGATAGACTGTTTTTTTCCCAGTTTCACTAGGGTAAGTACTTAACCTTTCATTCATTGTTATAGTATAAATTGTATCTTCTATTATTTCGTTGCTAAACAATGGAATGGGCAACCCCTCGTTGAGGAATACCGGATCAGTAACTGATTCCATCAGGGGAAATGAGAAAGATATCTTAGGACCTAAATTGTTTTCTGAATGAAAATTCATAATACTTTTTACTCCTACGTAATAATAACTTGGCAAAGAAGGTTTATTCTTGAATGTAATTTTAATGGAGGAATAGATTTCTCCTTCTTCGTCCCTTCCGGCAATATTTATATGTTCTATGTTTAATATAGGAGAAGGAACCGGCAATACGTGACTGCAAACAATTGTATCATAATCAGGAATAATAATTTTACATTTATATTCTTTACCATATTCAATAATTGCTTTTGAAGTGTAGATTCCTTTTTCTGTATATATAAGTTGTTCACTGAATACTCCATCAGTGTATAATTTTATCAATGCATTATCAATG
>CAYUEI010000287.1:0-3732 GCA_964443445.1 uncultured Prolixibacteraceae bacterium
CTATCAGTAGTATTATTGATTTCTTTGGTAATAATAAGTAATTACACCTTGACAAAGTCTTTCAATGAACTTTTTAAAAGAGTAAAGAAGAGTTCTCTTCTTGAATTAAATCCCTTCTCCTTTGAAAGTGAAGTTGCCTTAATTCATAAAAGTTTTGACTTACTCGAAAATCAGATAAGAATATATGAGAAGAACATAGAAAGTATGTCGAAAAGCAGTTCAGGTATAGAGAATGACTTAAAAATAGCAAAGAAGCTTCAAAATAATTTGTTACCAACATTAACTTCGAATTTAAAAGACCGAAAAGAATTTGAACTATATGCATTTACAGAATCGCTATACGAAATCGGGGGAGACTTTTACGATTACTTCCTTGTTGATGATCAAAATCTTCTCGTCGCCGTTGCTGATGTTTCAGGCAAGGGAATTCCTGCATCTCTTATAATGATATATACGCATACTCTTTTAAGGTCAATATCTGAACCTGGATTAAGGGCATCAGAGATAATATCGGCGTTAAATAATAAGTTAATAGAAGAAAATATCAGTGATATGTTTGTTACAGTATTTCTAGGTATTTTAAACATAAATACGGGTGGTTTTCAGTATTGTAATGCTGCTCATAATTATCCATTGATAATACATAATGAAGGCAAGATTGAAGAATTGACAGATACGCATGGAATTCCAGTAGGTATATATCCAAACAGAAACTATTCAGATAGTACCATTAATTTAAATTCAGGAGATCAGTTATTCATATATACAGATGGGCTAACAGACACAACTGATGAGAACGGTTTAAAATACACTATTGATGTATTGAAATATAATCTTATGGGAACCTGGTTCTTCGATACGAAAGAGGTGGTAGAAAAAATTAATAAAAGTGTGATAAATTTCCGGGGCAATATAAAACCGGGCGATGATCTTACAATGTTGAATTTGAAATATCATCCCCGGGTTCTTCAATAAAATAAAATTATTTCTGACTTAGTCCTACTTTAATCTTTAACTTTTGTTTCTTGGTATCGAGGCCTATGCTAATAACATCACCATCCTTTAGTTCTGTTTTAAGAATAGCTTCAGCCATTTCATCTTCCAGGAGTTTTTGAATAGCTCTTTTTAATGGTCGTGCCCCGTATTGTGGATCATAACCTTTAAGAGCAATAAAATCTTTAGCTGCTGGAGATATTTTCAATTCATAATTAAGATTTTTAACTCTATCGTAAAGACCTTTAAGTTCAATGTCAATTATCTTATGTATATCCTTCTGAGATAATGGATTAAACATTATCACATCATCAATTCGGTTAAGGAATTCAGGAGCGAAAGCCTTTTTAAGAGCTTTTTGAATAACAAAAGAGGAATTCTCAGAATCAGAAGAATCGGCAGTAGTTGTAAAACCAACCCCTCTTCCAAAATCAGCCAGTTGACGGGAACCGATATTTGATGTCATAATGACAATAGTATTTTTAAAATCAACTCTTCGTCCGAGACTATCAGTCAATCTACCTTCGTCCATTACCTGAAGGAGTATGTGGAAAACATCAGGGTGAGCCTTTTCAATTTCGTCGAGTAAAACAACAGAATACGGTTTTCTTCTAATCTTTTCAGTAAGCTGACCTCCTTCTTCATATCCAACATAACCCGGAGGAGCGCCAACAAGTCGTGATACGGCAAATTTTTCCATATATTCACTCATGTCAACTCGAATAAGGGCATCTGAAGAGTCAAAAAGATATTGAGCAAGAACTTTAGCAAGTTGAGTTTTGCCCACTCCTGTAGGGCCGAGGAAAATAAAAGTTCCAATTGGTTTATTTGGATCCTTTAATCCGGCACGATTTCGTTGAATAGCTTTAACGATTTTTTCAATAGCAGAATCCTGTCCGATAATAGCTTCTTTAAGGTCGTTGGCCATAGTGAGCAGTCGACGGCTTTCTGCCTGAGCAACCCGTTGAACAGGAACACCTGACATCATTGCAACAACTTCAGCCACTTTATCTTCAGTAACAATTTCTCTATGGTTAATAAGTTCTTTTTCCCAATCTTCCTTTTCACGTTCAAGCAGTTGTATCAGGCTTTTTTCCTTATCACGGTAATTAGCTGCCAATTCAAAGTTTTGACCTTTAACAGCTTGTATTTTTTCTTCTCGAATAGATTCAATTTTCTCTTCCAGTTTAACAATTCTTTCAGGAACGTTAATGTTTGCAATATGAACTCTTGATCCAGCTTCATCCAGTGCATCGATAGCTTTATCAGGCATATATCTGTCGGTTATATACCTGGCGGTAAGATTAACACAAGCAGCAATTGCTTCAGGAGTATAAGTCACGTTATGGTGATCTTCGTAACGGGATTTTATATTATTAAGAATTTGAATAGTTTCATCAATAGAAGTAGGATCAACCATTACCTTTTGGAATCGTCGTTCCAGAGCACCGTCTTTTTCTATATTCTGACGATATTCATCCAGAGTAGTAGCTCCGATACATTGGATATCGCCTCTTGCCAGGGCAGGTTTAAGCATATTTGCCGCATCGAGAGAGCCGGTAGCTCCGCCGGCACCAACGATAGTATGAATTTCATCAATAAAAAGGATAACATTGTTAACCTTAGCCAATTCGTTAAGAATAGCTTTCATTCTTTCTTCGAATTGACCTCTGTATTTAGTACCTGCGACAATAGAAGCCAGGTCGAGAGAAACAACACGTTTATCAAAAAGCACACGTGAAACTTTCTTTTCAATAATTCTAATAGCAAGTCCTTCAGCGATAGCAGATTTTCCAACGCCAGGTTCACCGATAAGAATAGGATTGTTTTTCTTGCGGCGGCTTAAAATTTGAGCTAAACGTTCGATTTCTTTTTCCCTGCCAACAATAGGGTCAAGACTTCCTTCTTCAGCAGCTTTAGTTATGTCAATACCAAAGTTATCAAGGACAGGAGTATCTGATTTTCCGGGAGTTGATTGTTGAGATCCGCTTCCTGATGATGGTTTATGCTGGAAGAAGTCACCGCTGTCGTCATCACTATCTCCGGGCATATCTGATCGATACTCAATAGTTTTATTCTTACTTTTTTCTAAAATAGACTTAACGTTTTCATAGTTGATGTTGTAGTCGTTGAGAATTTTAGAAATCAAAGAATTATCGTTTTTAAGGAGAGCCAGCAAAAGATGGCCGGTATTAATAGTACTGCTACCCATAGAACGAGCTTCAAGATAAACAATCTTTAAAGATTTATCGGCTTCTTTAAGAAGTTGGATATTGACATTTGAATCAAGAATCTGATCTGCTTTTATTTCAAGTTCAATAGCTTGTTTAATATTTTCAAGATCAGCCACAAGATTGTTAAGAATTTCAATAGCTACACCATCTCCATCTCTTAATATTCCAAGGAAAATATGTTCGAGACCAATGTAATCGTTTCCCATTCTGATAGCTTCCTCTCTGCTATACAATAAAACATCTTTTATTTTTGGTGAGAATTTTGAATCCATAAAAATTACATCTAAAAATATAGTGCCTAATATACATCTTTTTCTAAATACGATAAATCAATAGGTGCGATGAAAATAACAATTGTTGAAAGATTGTCAAAGTATGTTAATTTTTTGAACAAGCCTTTCTGAAATTAAGACTTTTATTATGGTAATTTTGTATTTTTAACGACTTTTTAAGAAATACAAAAGATATTGATAATGTCTGAAAACGAAAGAATAATTCAAATTAA
>CAYUEI010000288.1:0-3713 GCA_964443445.1 uncultured Prolixibacteraceae bacterium
GACCGATATTCCATACCATGTTGATATTCTTCCGGATAACCAATTCGATTTATTGGTCCATGATGAACCTCCGGTTTCATTATAAAGATGAACCAACGCTATTGAATCGGTTAGAACTGAAAAAGAAAAATCAATCGTGTCTGTTTCAAATGCCAACCCTGTATATACTGAATTTGTTACTGTACAACTAAATGATCCCTCAGAGTTTAAAATCATAGTTCTTGTAGAATCATCTATAAGTACATCATCATCAAACCATGTATAAACATTATTATTGGTGTCAGGTACATCAGCAACTGTTAATGACAATTCATACTGATCAAACTCAAGTAGAGGCAAAGTATCCTGCGGAGAAAAAACAAAACTGACTATATCTCCGGGTTTTATCTTTGAATTAGATATATCTCCAAACATAAACTTATTTCTGCGAACAGAAATATTTTCCAATGAATCAATTAAACTTAAATCGGGAATAAATCCTTCTATAAGGTTTGAATCTAAATCCAGTGTTTTTAAATGTGTCAAATTAGATAGCTCTGTAGGGAGTGACCCCTTAAGAGAGTTGTTTCTTAAAATTAGCTCACTTACTCTTCTTTCACTATCCAATTTCACTCCTGCCCAGTTATTAAGCTTATCTGTCAACCATTTAGTTTTATTTTTCCAATTAGCACCATTTGTTTGCCTGAATATTTTCACTAATGCAATAGAATCGTTTACTGTTTTATAGTTAAATTCGACTGTATCTGAGTATAATGTCAAATTCGGAAACTTTGAGTTGGTAACTAAACAATTATACTTGCCTTTGCCAAACGGAACAATAATTCTGGTATCCATTTTCTGCAACACCCCTTCTTTATACCATGTATAAGAATTTAACTCATCATCTTCGATTTTTATACCAATTAACCCTTCATTCTGGTTAATAAAAAGCCCCAATACTGTATCTTGGGGTGAATAAGTGAATATATCTATATCTCCATCGATAAAACCCGAAGCTTCAAGATTTGCAAAAGTGAACTTGTTTCCAGAAACGGTTATGTTTTGTAATGCCTTTAAATTTTTTAAATAAGGTAAATCGCCTTTGAATTCATTATCATCCAGGTATAAATTAGTCAAACTTGAAAGATTTCCAAATTGGTCAGGAAGTGAATCTGAAAAATTATTCCCACTTAGATCTAGATACCTTAGATTTTTCAGGAAAGTTAATGAGTCCGGCAATTTACCTACCATAGCATTATTTCTTAAGTCTAACCAGTCTAATCCTGTAAGTTTTCCAATAGATTTTGGAAGAGTATCCGACAGATTATTCCCCCCAAGATCCAAATGAAAAACCCGCTTGTCTATTGAGCTTAATTTAACGCCATCCCAGCTGCTAAGCTTTGACGTTAACCAGTTTGTCTTATTAGTCCAGCTTGCTCCGCCGGTTTTGCTGTATATTTTCACCAGGGCAGTTGAATCTACTTCTGTTGTTTGTGCAAATAGATTATTTGATATAAAGGATACAATGCAAAACAAAAGGATTATTATTCTCTTCATGGTTTAATTTTTAGGAGTTAATGGTTCATAAAATCAAAATTAAAAAATTAACATAAATAAATAACAATAGACAAGCAATAAAACTTAAAAAAATTGTCAGTCTAACTATTTAGCAAACAATAAACATTATCTCACTTAAGTATCAGATCCACCCCTTCACCTTGTAATATGCAATAGCAATGTATTCCCTCATCACTGTTATCTCATATTTCATGTAATCCCAAAACTTATATCTCAATGAAATTGAATTCCCAACATCCGGAATAGTAGTATTTCCTCCTAGTCTTCTTCCTTTTAGCCTAAGATCCGTTTCAAGCATCGATTCGTGAGCCGATTTCCCGCTTACTCTTTCAAAACCCGCCTTCTCAAAGCATAAGACTGTTCTGAAAAGATGCTCCGGTGAGCTTACTACAACAATTGGCTCTCCGAAATTTCCTGATTCAAACAACTTGTGTATTCGCAATGCCTGATGCCTGGTATTTAGCCCCTCCGCTTCATAATATATCCTTGATGAATCAATCCCCGATTTAATAAGTTCCTGCTTCATCAATACAACAGTGCTTTTTCTATCAAGAGTATCACCCGGTGTTGCTACAATTATTGTTGATTCAGGAAATTTTAATGCCAGTTCTTTAGTGTACCACAATCGCATCAACACTGATTCGCTTGGAAAACCTCCACCTCCCATAACTACAATCGTTTTGGTATTTTCAGGCACAAAATCCTTTGAACTTCCAAGATTATATCTTGCCCAGAATGGTAAGGGTGTTAATGCCATTATTACCATCAATAAAAAAAAAGACCCGCAAACTATTAGTGTTATCCTTAATATCCTGATTATGGAAAGTATTATTTTTTTTATCTTCGCCATCTGAATTTCAGCATAAATAGACATTATTTACTCCTGAAAGTTAACGCATTAAACTTACAAAACAAAATATATGATTCTTTTCGGCACAATTATAAACGTTGCTACAGTAATTGCAGGTAGTGTTGCTGGTTACTTTTTCCACTCTAAATTTCCCAAAAGGGTTTCTAATATTATATTTCAGGCTATAGGTCTTTTTACTATTTACATCGGCATTTCAATGGCAATGAAAACAAACCAAATCCTAATATTGATTTTCAGTATGGTAATAGGATCAGCTATTGGAGAATTTGCCAGACTGGATATATACATAAACAAATTCAGCGACTGGCTGAAAGCTAAGCTCAAATCTGATCATGCTAACTTTTCTGAAGGTATGGTAACTGCCTTCCTTTTATATTGCATGGGATCTATGACAATTTTGGGTGCGTTTGAAGAAGGTACTACCGGAAACTCAAACCTGCTTATTGCCAAATCTGTCATGGATGGTTTCAGCTCTTTAGCCCTTGCTTCTGCCCTGGGTATTGGCGTTGCATTTTCTGTTATTCCACTTTTCATATTCCAGGGTGGCCTTACTATAGTTTCTCTATGGCTTGGAAATTCTGTTCCAGGTGAAGTAATATGTGAAATGTCGGCCGTAGGTGGATTGATTCTTATTGGTATGGGTATATCAATCATGGAAATAAAAAAGATTAATGTAATTAATATGTTACCTGCATTAATTATTTCTGTAATTTTAGTATACATTTTGTAACCAAAAACCCTGAAAAATGAACAATAACCCTAAACATATCCTATCTTCTTTATTTGAACTAAAATATGGTGAAAAACCACTAACTGCAGATCAATTACCAAAATCAGGATCTGACAGAGTTTATTATAGATTGAAATCTGAAAATCATTCAGCTTTAGGAGCATTTAATTCTGATATTAACGAAAACGAAGCTTTTTTTAGCTTTACCAATTCATTTATTGAGACAGGTATTAATGTCCCTGAAATATATGCTATCTCCCCTGACAAGCAACACTATCTGATTTCAGACCTCGGTAATGATACTCTCTATGACATTATAAAAAGAAACGATCAGAGAAAAGCAATCCTTTGCCATATAAGAGATATTTTATTGGACCTTCTCAAAATTCAAATAAAAGGTTCTTCTAAAATTAACTTCGATAAATGCTATCCCATAAAATCATTCGACAGACAATCTATACTTTGGGACCTGAATTATTTCAAGTATGATTTTCTTAAGCTGGCCGGAATCCCATTCAACGAGATGAACCTTGAAAAAGATTTCATTACCCTCAC
>CAYUEI010000289.1:0-3695 GCA_964443445.1 uncultured Prolixibacteraceae bacterium
GATATAAAAATCTCAAATTCAGAATTTAATGGAGTAAAGAATGGAAATAAAATTTCCTGGATAAGAGATATTTATCTTCAGAATGTCAGAATAAACGGCCAGCTGATAGACGAAAAAGTGGAATGATTATTTTTTCTTTCGGAATTCCCAGGGAGGTATCTGCCCCTTTACAGACCATATTCCAACCTTTGATTTGCGTGCCATACTTTCAAAAACAATCAGACGGGCATCATTATTATACTTTTTGAAATGCCATGCCATCCCTGATTTTAATAATTCATGATTGACACACTTGTTTCCTGAATATACGTAAGCGAGTATTCTGCCGTATCTGTCTTTACCCGTTTGAACAATTTTCACCTCTTTGCCAAAGCATAAATCGGAAGTAGCTTGTTTCGCCCTTTGCCCGAAATCTTGTTTCATCTCCGGGCAATCTATCCCCTCGAGCCTTATTTTGACCTGTTTTTTTTCTGAAGTAAGTACAATAATTGTATCACCATCAGTGATGGCAATAACTTTTGCTGTAAAAGTTTTTACAGAAAGTAAAAGCGATGCAGCAATAATAAGTAGAAATTTGATCGACATTAATCTTTAACACATCTTACAGAAGCGCCGTTTTTCTTATTACCAAAATATCTGTCAACAATACCTTTTTCGGTATATATATCGCGTGCCCATGCTAAAGTGTCTGATAATCCGTCAGATGCCCACCAGTTTGCGTGCTCGCCAATATTTGAAAAGAGTCCTATCTGACTTCGGTAGCCTGCCGGCATAGCTGAAAAGCCTGTCTTATTTTTGAAGCCCGGGAAATCGCTGTTTCCTATTGCTCCCTCTGATGTTGAAACAAACCAGCCAACCTGTGAAGAAAGTGCTTTTCCTATGTTTTTTAAAGCTTTAGTGTCGTCACAATTAAACCCGTTTGAATCAAGATAGTTTTCAAGTGAAGTCCATTCTTCATCAGTTGGAACATGCCACCCCGAAGGGCAAATCTTCTCCATGGCCACTGCCGGATAATTGTATAAAGCTCCATATGTGTTTTTGAATTTGGCCTCATCATTGTTGTACCAGCAATAAGCCGGACTATTTGTATTGGCCCACGATGGATTATCTTCTGATTTCGGTATAGAAGTTCCGTCATTGAATGTTGTGGTTTTCATGTTTTCAGCCATCCAGGTCTGCCTTCCTATCACTACCGTTTTGTATACATTCCCTTCAATATCTGATATTGAATCGTAAACAATACTGCTGTTGAATTGTATTGCTTCTATATATGGTTCAGGATCTTCATCTTTTGAACAACTGATAATTAATAATCCAGCAATGATTGAAATCAAAAGTAAATTCAGCTTTGTGTGTGTCATTTTTCTCATAATTCTCTTCCCCTGTTTTTCGACATTATAAAATTATCTATAATTTTTCAAGGATTTAAGCTTAATCTGAAAATAAATTTAGGTCTATTTTTCGATATTTGAATATAATTGCAATAATTATTGAAATCTTATCTTTTCCTTTTGTAAAAGACTTAACCTGCATTAATGAAAAATCTCTTTAAAATCTTCACTTCTCACAGATATTTTGCTGTTGCACAGCTCTTTCTTTGCCTGAGCCTGATGTTTGGTACCTGGGTTATTTATATCCCAACAATTATCGATAAACTTGAAATGAGCAAGGGTGAACTTGGTATCGCTCTGTTGTTTGGTGCAATTGGTGCTCTTTTATCTTTGCCCTTTGGTAAAATCCTTGTTTCAAAACTCGGTGAAGGTAAGCTGGCTTTGATTGGAACCGTTTTACATACTGTTGCAGTAACATTAAACTTTGTTGCAGGGTCGTTTTATTTTTTATGTTTTTCACTTTTCTTGGTGGGTGTTTTTGGAAGCTTTCTTCAGATAGGTATCAATTCTGTTGTTTCTTCAATAGAAAAAGATGAAGATGTTTCAATTATGTCATCCTGCCATGGTTTATTTAGTTTGGGAGGTATAATTGCTTCAGGGATAGGCACAATGCTGATGATTCTCTTTGGTAACCCTTTATTGCATATTTTAATAATGGCTTCCATTGTTATTTTCCTGCAGGTCGTTTTTGCGTCTTCATATTTAAAACTTAACAAGGAAATAAAACATGCCCGGCACAGTTCAAGGTTTAGTACTTCGGGACTTAAGAAACCAATAATCTGGGGACTTGCAATTGTTGCTGTCAGCGTCATGGTTTCTGAAGGTGCCATTGCCGATTGGAGCGCATTATATTTGAGGGACGTGGCTCTTACCGGAAATAATCTGGTAGGCCTGGGATATGCCGGATTCTCAGCAACAATGACCTTAGGGCGTTTTTTAGGCGATTATTTCAGCCGAAGGTTTGGTGCCTGGCAAATTATTGTCACGGGGCTTCTGATTAGCCTGGCGGGCTTTATTTTAGTGCTGACGGCTAATCCTGTCGTTACAATTTCCGGATTTTTATTTATTGGATTAGGATTCTCGGTTATTGTGCCGGAGGTTTATCGCTTATCAACAAATATCGAAGGAGTTGATCCCTCCACAGGAATTGCGTTTATGGCCGGTGCAGGATATTTTGGTTTCCTTGCTGGGCCGGTTTCCCTTGGTGCTATTGCAGAAAAAAGTGGCTTGAGAATAAGTTTTCTGGTTTTATTAGTTTTGATTGTTTTCGGAACTATAGTTGCTTCTTTCATAAGAAGAGCTTATAGAAAAAATCCGCTTTAGGTTAATACCAGAAAGCCAGCAAAGAGCCACCAGAGAGCCATCAAATACCACAAGAAAAAAATCTTATGGTGTTTGATGGCTCTTTGGTGGCTCTTTGGTGGCTTTCTGCTTCGAATGAGTTAGCTAAATGAAGCCATCCTTAAAACTTGTAGCTGAATCCTATTCCGAATAATTCCTTAAACTGAATTTTTGCCACTCCGTCAGCAGGATCCTTAATATCGTAGTCGTAAATTAAGTGGGTTCCAAGCTGTGCGCTGATATATTTATTGACTTTCATATTAATAGCAACTTTCCAGTCAACATCTATCTTTTCAGGGTTCTTTAGGTAATTGGTAAAAAGGCCAATCTCAGTAAGTAAGCTTACATTCTTGAATATCTCAGTATTCAGGGCTGATTTTATGTATGCACCAAATTCAGGGCGCATCATTTTATCAGGATCAACGCCGTAATTTGCTCTCAGTGAATCTACTGAGACAAAAGTAACCTTTCCGGTTACAGGTGAAATCATAAGAGAGAATTTATCGCTTGGCTTGTAATCCATACCAACAGAAACAAACAAATAGGCTGGAGCAAAGAAATTTGAAATAACCTCTGTGTTATTCTTGTCCTTGTAGCCGGGAGCAAATTGAGATTTAAAATTCAAAAGACCGGAGTAATACCATTTGTTTACTGCCAGAATACCCAGTTTTGACTGAAGGTCAATGATATCTTCATTTTTCTGAATTGGAATATCTTCTACTTTAGAAAGACCGTATCCAAGGTCCAGGATATTATCCCAGTTTGTATTTCCTTTCTTGTAATTTGCAAAATACTGTGCTTTTGCAACACCGGCAACAGAATTTAATCCCCCTGCAGCCCAGTTCGTAAATGATAACTGCGTGAAGTTTACTGAAAACATTCCCCCATTTTTCCAATAAGTTGTGT
The DNA here is from genome assembly GCA_964443445.1 of uncultured Prolixibacteraceae bacterium. Classification (GTDB taxonomy): domain Bacteria; phylum Bacteroidota; class Bacteroidia; order Bacteroidales; family Prolixibacteraceae; genus CAYMTR01. The sequence continues at coordinate 3,639 of CAYUEI010000289.1, forward strand.
CTTTCTTTTCTTGTCCGAAAGAAACTGTCGTTATCAGAAGTGAAACAAATAAAATAG
>CAYUEI010000290.1:0-3680 GCA_964443445.1 uncultured Prolixibacteraceae bacterium
ACCACCTGATGGAAATACCGAATATTTTAAACAATTCCGGATTAAAATCCCAATGAATGTAGCTAATAAGATTATCCATATATTTTCAGAGTAATTTATTCACTTAATCCTGCACCATGACAGTTTTTGTATTTCTTTCCACTTCCGCAAGGACATGGATCGTTTCTTCCTACCTTTTTTTCTGTTCTCACAGGTTGAACTCTCTGCTGCTGCTCATTAGCATTACCCCTTGATTCAATACCACTTCTGCCAGTCTGCATCCTGCTCATATCAGTCCTTCTCCGTTCAGCTGCCTCTCTTACTTCTGAAGGATCACTAATCGGGATATGACCCTTTGCTAATATAGAAACTATCTTTTTATTGACTGTTGCTATCATTTCTTTAAACAAGTTGAATGATTCAAGCTTGTATATCAATAAAGGATCCTTTTGTTCGTAAGCAGCATTTTGAACAGATTGCCTTAAATCATCCATTTCCCTTAGCTGTTCTTTCCATGCTTCATCTATCGTATTTAGAATGACTTGCTTCTCAAAGGATTTAGCTACTTCCTTGCTATTGTTCTTATATGCTTTTTCAAGATTAGTAACTACCTGATACAAACGCTTCCCATCTGTAAATGGAACTACAATGTTTTTATACTGATGCGATTGATTTTCATAAACATTACGAATAACAGGATTTGCTTGTTTTGCAATGTTTTCAATCTTTCTAGTATAAGCTTCAAGCAATTGCTTATAAATTTGTTCAGATATTTCATTAGGATTTTTCTTTTTGAAATCTTCTTCATTTACAGAAGATTCAATTGAAGCCATACGCATCAATTCGAAATTGAAGTCATTGAAGTCTCCCCCGCCATGCTGATTAACAAGCTCTTCTATTGAATCATACATGTTATTCATGATGTCAACTTCCAACCTGTCACCAAATAAAGCATGACGCCTTCTTTTATATATTACTTCCCTCTGGGAATTCATAACATCGTCATATTCAAGAAGTCTCTTCCTGATACCAAAGTTGTTTTCTTCTACTTTCTTTTGAGCTCTTTCTATTGATTTTGAAATCATTGAATGCTGAATGACTTCTCCTTCCTTTAATCCAAGCTTATCCATAATACCGGTAATCCTCTCAGATCCAAACAATCTCATAAGATCATCTTCAAGAGAAACGAAAAACTGAGATGAACCCGGGTCTCCCTGCCTACCGGCACGCCCCCTTAACTGTCTGTCGACCCTTCGTGAATCATGCCTCTCTGAACCAATAATGGCAAGCCCTCCCGCTTCTCTTACTTCAGGAGTTAATTTGATGTCTGTACCACGACCGGCCATATTAGTTGCAATTGTAACTGCTGCCCATTTACCGGCTTCAGCAACAATATCTGCTTCTCGCTGGTGCAACTTGGCGTTAAGGACATTGTGCTTGATACCTTTCATCTTAAGCATCCTGCTTAATAATTCAGAAATCTCAACTGATGTAGTTCCAACAAGAACAGGTCTTCCCTTTTTATTTAAAGCCTCTATCTCCTGGATTATTGCATTATATTTTTCTCTCTTGGTTTTATAAACAAGGTCCTCCCTGTCGTCTCTGACAATCGATTTATTTGTTGGGATTACAACAACGTCAAGCTTGTATATATCCCATAATTCACCGGCTTCTGTTTCAGCTGTACCTGTCATACCTGCCAGCTTATGATACATCCTGAAATAATTCTGCAATGTAATTGTTGCAAATGTTTGTGTAGCAGCCTCAACAACTACTCTTTCCTTCGCTTCAATCGCCTGATGAAGACCATCTGAATATCTTCGGCCTTCCATAATACGACCTGTCTGCTCGTCTACGATTTTTACCTTACCATCAATAAGAACGTATTCCACATCTTTTTCAAAAAGAGTGTAAGCTTTTAACAACTGATTTAATGTATGAACCCTTTCTGATTTTACACTATAATTCTGAAGCAGAACATCCTTTTTCTCAATCTTTTCTTCAGGAGTTAGTGATGCATTATTTTCTATAGTTGCAATCACTGATCCCATGTCTGGTAATACAAAGAATTCCGGATCGTCAGTATCACCTGAAATCAGATCAATACCCTTGTCCGTAAGTTCAATTGTATTATGCTGTTCTTCAATAATAAAATATAGAGGATCTGTTACTATATGCATGTTTTTACTGTTATCCTGCATATATAAATTCTCAACTTTTTGCATTTGAGCTTTTATTCCCTCTTCACTTAAAAACTTAATGATAGCAGAATTCTTTGGTAATCCCTTGTGTGCCCTGTATAATAGCAAGGCTCCGTCTTCTATATCTTTCTTTGATGCATTAGGATTTGAAAGAAGCTTTTTGGAATCAGCGATTAATTGGTTTACCATTTTCTTTTGTTCAGCCACCAGCTTTTCTACCTTTATACGATATTCAGCAAATAATTCGTCACCTGAAGCCTTCTTTACAGGACCTGAAATGATAAGAGGTGTACGGGCATCGTCAATAAGCACTGAGTCTACTTCGTCTACAATCGCATAATGATGCTTTCTCTGAACTAAATCTTCCGGATTGATTGCCATGTTATCACGCAGGTAATCAAAACCAAATTCATTGTTGGTACCAAAAGTGATATCACTATTATATGCGTTACGCCTTTCTTCTGAATTCGGTTGATGCTTGTCTATACAATCAACTGAAAGTCCATGGAACTGATAAATTGGTCCCATCCATTCAGAGTCACGTTTTGCCAGATAATCGTTTACTGTAACAACATGAACCCCTTTTCCGGTGAGTGCATTCAAAAATACAGGGAGTGTAGCTACTAATGTTTTTCCTTCTCCGGTTGCCATTTCAGCTATATTCCCATTATGCAAAACTATACCACCTATCAGCTGTACATCATAATGTACCATTTCCCATTTAATCTCATTCCCTCCTGCAATCCATTTATTATGCCAGAATGCTTTATCTCCAATTATCTCAACATTACTATATCTGGCAGCGAGATCTCTGTCAAAATCGTTGGCAGAAACTTCTACTTTATCATTGTCATTAAATCTTTTTGCAGTTTCTTTAACGATTGAAAATGCAGTTGGTAAAACTTCATTAAGAACTTTCTCGAGCTTTTCATCGATAATTTCTACCAATTTATCAATTCTGTCGAAAATAGCTTCACTCTCTTCAATATCAACCTCTTCAGCCTTTTCTCTAAGAGCTACTATTTCATCTTCTTCTTCCTTTATGTAATTTTTTATTTTCAATTTTAATAATGACGATTCATTACGTAACTCATCATTAGATAATCGTGTAATCCTTTCATATTCAGCTTTAATTACTGTAACTATAGGTTCAATTTCTTTTATATCCCTATCTGATTTAGTACCAAAAAGATTACTTAAAAATTTAGCAATGCCCATATCTTATTTTTTTATATTCAAGTTATTTAAAATGAATTTTTAAAGTAACACAAAAGTAATGTAATTGTATAAGTAAGTAAAAAATAGAAAAGCTAATTTGATAAAAATTTCATTTCACTATTCAACATAAACAAAAAAGCACAAAAAATTTAATCTTTTTGTGCTTCTTTATTCATATTCTTGAATAGTATATTATTACCAACTTAAGAATTTCTGCTGATATTGTTGTTCCCTGATGACTCTATCCCTGTTTATTTTAAACAAGAAAGTTATTTGATTACC
>CAYUEI010000291.1:0-3676 GCA_964443445.1 uncultured Prolixibacteraceae bacterium
GATAATATTTGCCCCAGGCAGCCTGAATTTTCAATCCTCCGTCAAATTCAACGACTGCATTTATTCTTGGTTCATATCTGAAATCCTGATCTTCAAATCGGGTAACTCTTAAACCCGGTCTTATTTGAAAAGAGCCGAAAGTCAGCTTATCTTCAAGGAAGAATGAGAATAAATCGGGTGTTCTCTTTGCAAATCCATTATCTATTTTGTTTATCTCTGATCCATTTCCAAATATGTATCGGTTGTACTCTGCCCCTAATTTTATATTGCTCCAATAAAAAGGGGTATAATCAAGACTGAGCTTAGCACACCAATCATTCACCTTGCTCTTGAATCTTGTTGAAGTATCAAAAATAACGTCCTCAACATTCATTACCATTTCGGAAAAATTATCAGCATTATGAAGTGAACCATATACCTGAAGCTTCATGAAAAGATTTGAAGAGATAGCTGATTTCCAATAAGCAGTAACTATATGATTATTCCAGTTATTTACCCATTTTAAACTCATATCATTGAAATATTCCTCCATCCCAATTGAGTTACCCATATACTTATATATGTTGTTAAAGTCCATGTTGGTCATGTCTCTTGAACCAAAATATTTAAAAGTAAGCCAGTTTTTAGAGTTAAAACGATGAGTGAATGAAAGGTTCATGTCATAAAAATAATTGTTGCTGTAAAAAAGAAAATTACCAAGCAAATCATAATTTACTCTTCCGGCAACCATCATTGTAGACTTTTCTCCTAATGGAAACTCTAAGAAAAGCTTAGTTTCTGATGTCGTTGGATGTACTTCTCCATGGACACCATCTTTATTACCATCTTTTGTTGAAATATTAATGACTGATGAATTCCTTCCCCCAAATTCAGCACCAAATCCTCCCACCATCATATCAACGTTCTTAACTGTCTGCATATTGAAAATTCCGGATGAAGACATGAAATGATACGGATTATAGATTGTTACTCCGTCAAGCATTATAAGATTTTCTCCGGGATCACTTCCTCTTACCGAGACCAGGGGGGAAAGTGGTTCTGTCTGTTCTACCCCGGGCATATATTTTATTGCTTTGAAAACATCATTCCTTGCCGTAGGTATTATTTGAATTGATTTGGGTGTAAGTGAATACTGGCTGATTTCAATTTCTTTATCTCCAAGTTTATCATAGCCTGATTCAATTACATTTACCTGATCAAGCATTACTTCTGATTCTTCGAGATGTATCTCTGCAAAATGAGTATTGACTGCCTTAAAATCAAAACCCTTTACAACAGGTTTATATCCTATGTATGAAAACTCTATCTGAACATTTTCATTCGGCAAACCGGGTATACTGAAGAACCCATTAGCATCAGTAGTTGAACCCCTGTATTGATTTCCTTTAACAACAATAGTTGCTCCGACAAGTGTTTCTCCTGTTTTTTTATCTGTAATTATCCCTGATATCTTAGCTTTCTGAGCATAAGAACTACAAACAACCAGAATACTCAATATTAAAAAGAAATATTTCATTTAAAACTTATAGGCACAATTCATTGTTAAACCCAAATTAAAAGTCAATTTATGATAGATGACATAACTGAGATCTTCCATAATTCCAATTCCAAAAACTAAACCCCTTTTATCAAGCCTGTTATAAATAAACTTCTGGCTCATTGAAACATTAAAATAGAGTATTTCCTCAAACTTATGAGAAACTGTTTTCATATCTTTCCAGTTATTTACACCAATCAACATTACCATTTTATTTTCAAAAACAATCAATTCGTTAATCCTCATTGTTAAATGCCTCACATTACCTCCAATACCAATTGAATGAAAATCAGGATGATTAACATATCTTATCACTCCGGAATTTCTATTAAACACCCTATTCCCTTCAGGTTCTGAAAACCAAAGTTCAGCATCTGCACCCCAGAATCTTGTCCCGGCAAAAAAATCAAGCGAAGCATACAGATTTTTGTCCACTGCCTCTTTCCCTCTCCTGAAATAATAAAGGCTTCCGGGAACAGTAAAATCAATTCCTTTTTCAACTGCAATTATATCTGAGGAATATTTACTACACCATTCTTCAATTAAAAATTCATAACCTGTTTTAATATCTTCTTTTGTCTTTTGCTTATATGTCCCTTCATAATAAAAAGAGCCAATCAAAGCCGTGTCTGAAGGATTATTAAGCCGGTACAATTCTATTGTTGAAAACAATGAAAGATACCTCTTGTCAAATGCTGTTGAATTTTTAACATTAAAATCATGAATTACAGCAATGTAATTCTTTACACCGGATGAATCAGAATGAAATTTATTCTTAAAATTAAAACTAAGTGGTTCCTTGACTTTTACAATCTGATCGACCGGAAAGACCAACCATTTTTTCTTTTCAAAGACTGAAATGAATTCAGGAAATGTTTCTCTTTTATCTATTGCATCAATAAGATTAAATCCTTGATTTTTTATCTGGCCTTTATTTCCAAAATCAACTATAATAGAATCTGCTACCCATTTCTGACAAAATGAAGATACAGGTAACAAAATTATCATCAGGAATATAAAAAATATAAATTTCAATTTTAAGATATTTTACAACGGGTAAATAGTTTAAAATGTGTCACTCGCATCGAAATCAATTTACTTTTAACAATAATCTTTAACTTTTACAATCGATTACATTCTCAATAATCTTAACAATAACATCCACTGCTTTATTCATCGACTCAACAGATATTAATTCATAAGGCCCATGCATGTTGATTCCTCCTGTAAATATGTTCGGGCAAGGCAGACCCATATATGAAAGTCTTGCTCCGTCAGTCCCTCCCCTGATAGGCTTAACAACAGGTGTAATTCCACATTCTTTCATCGAATTAACGGCTATATCTACTACATATTTTACAGGCTCTATCTTTTCAAGCATATTGAAGTACTGATCCTTTAATGCTAATTCAACAATATTTTGGCCATATAATTTATTAATCCTTTCAGAAATCTCTTTCATTAAATCCTTTCGGCTCTCAAAAATTTCTCTGTTGTGATCTCTGATAATAAATTGCATTTCAGTTTTTTCTATATTCCCCGACATCTCAATCAAATGATAAAACCCTTCATATCCTTCAGTATGCTCAGGTACTTCATTTTCAGGCAACATAGAAAGAAACTTTTGTGCTGCAAGCAGGGAATTAATCATTTTGCCCTTGGCATTCCCCGGATGAATGCTTTTACCTTTTATAATTATTTTAGCTGATGCCGCATTGAAATTTTCATATTCAATAACTCCAATATCATCACCATCAATAGTATAAGCAAATTCAGCATTAAATTTATTAACATCAAAAAAATCAGCCCCCTCTCCTATCTCCTCATCAGGTGTAAATCCTATTCTCACTTCTCCGTGTTCAATTTCAGGATGATTTATCAAATATTCAATGGCTGTGATTATTTCAGCCATTCCAGCTTTATCATCAGCACTTAAAAGTGTTGTTCCATCAGTAGTAATTAAAGTCTGCCCTTTAAACTTAGATAATTCAGGAAAATCAACTATTGACATCACTATATTTTTATCCTTGTTTAGAACTATATCTTTACCATCATAATCCTCAACAAACTGAGGATTTATTCTATTTGAATTAAAGTCGGGACTTGAATCCATGTGAGCAACAAAACCTACAACCGGAA
>CAYUEI010000292.1:0-3674 GCA_964443445.1 uncultured Prolixibacteraceae bacterium
GCCAGCTTGTGTTTTCTAGCCCCGCTGGAAAAAACAGGTATGCTCAACGATGCTCCGGCAATATGATTAGGTGTCATGTCAAATCCTGTAGTCAAAAACTTCTGATTATAAGCATAATAGCCTGTTAATGTTGGAAAATATGCCATCTTTTCCATCTTTACCATCTGCTCGCTGATCTTCTCACTTGTTTCTGTTATCTGGAAAAGAATGTTGTTTTCAATATTGAAATTTTCAGAATCAAAATCTCCGTTTATCCTGACAGGCATAAGCTGATCTAGTGTTTCTGAAAGAACAATCTTTGAATCGGCCGACAAACCTAGCTGAAACTTCAAAAGATTATAAATCATATTCAATGATCTTTCAATCGACCTTTTTGAATTTTCAAGCATTACTACCTGCATGCTTATCTGATCCAAATCAGTAAGTTCCAGAATACCGGTTTCATACATCTTTTGTGTATGACCCTTAATCTTCTTCAAATTTTCAATGTTCTTGTCAACAATGGAAAGTGACCTTTGGGTAACAAGAGCCATAAAATAACTGCTTGCTACATTCTCTTTAATATCAAGAACCGAACTTTCAAAACCTTGCTCTGCAATTTTTTTGCCGAGCTTTGCAGTTTGAAGGCCTACCCAAAACTGACCGTTATAAATCAGCTGTCCAATCTGAATCTTTCCGGTCGACTGGTCTGTCATTTTAATACCTGCCTTTGGCAATAAATCTGAAAGCTTTCCTGTGTAAGCACTCCCGGCATTATATTTATATATGTCCATTGGTGTTACTCCGGGAAACAACAATAAGGTTTCATCCATTGCCTTTTGCATATCTGCCTCAGTAATTGATGAAAAATCAGATCCCATGTTAAAATCTATTTGCATCTCATAACCAAAATAAGTTGTGTAATCTATTCCGGCTTCAATTTGAGGCAATCCGCTTGCAACAGCTTCCTTGTATTTCAGGTCTGAAACCTGAATATCAAGTTTAGCGTTCTTCAATGTTTTATTATGCTCAATGGCATAATCCTGGGCTTCAGACAACGATATCTGAAGCGTCTCCTGAGCCGGGGCTACTACCCCTGCCAAAAGAAAAATAATCAGTAATTTTAATGAGTTATTCATAGCTCTTTATTTATATTCTCTGTGTCGTTTAAAAATTTCGTTAGTAACTTAAGACCCCTATCTGTGCAAATACCCCTAACATAAGGCATCATTGCAGAATTCCAGACCTTCTCATTTTTATGTTTTTCTTCTTCTTCTTCTTTATGACAAAACTGAAGAACATTGTGAATGAACCTGTTGGCAATTTCAAGATTCAGGTCAGCAATAAAAACCTCTTCGCTCTGGCCTCTCTTAAGTATTGAAAATGTCAATTCCTGATTCTTCATCTCCCCTTTTTTTACAACATTAAAAAAAATATCTGAATGATATTTCTTTATGTCACTGAAGAACAAAGGATTTATTTTCATCATTTCATCCTGACTGAAAATACCATAATTAAACATTGCCTCTATTACATTCTCCGATGCTGAAAGAATTTCTATTGCCTTTTTTCTGTGTCCTTCAAAAGCATATTGAAGGTAATTGCTCAGGAGCTCTTCTTTATCGGTAAAATTTTCATATATGGTTCTTTTAGAAACACCAAGATTTTGTGCGATTAAATCCATCGTAACCAGCCTTATCCCTTTTTCTGTGAAAAGCTTTCCTGCTCCTAATATTATTTTATCCCGTATTTCCATAATCAATAAAGGTTGCAAAAGTAGAAAACTTTAAACTCTAAAAAAGTTTTCAATCTTAAGTTTATGTGAATTATAGGTAAATGGCCTGTTTTTTACGGTAATCGGGGTCTATGTTAAATTAATGTTTGCTCCGTTTCATAGATTAATTAATTTTGTAGCCTCAATAATCTGAATAAAATATGGCTCAGTCACCTTCAATACCAAAAGGAACACGAGATTTCTTCCCGTCAGTTATGGTTCGCAGAAATTATATCTTCGATACCATTAAAAATGTATTTCAACTCTATGGATATCAACCCATTGAAACTCCTGCCATGGAGAATCTTTCAACTCTGATGGGTAAATATGGTGAAGAGGGAGACAAGCTTTTATTCAAGATCTTAAACTCAGGCGACTTTATTTCAGGTGTTCCTGACGAACTGCTTAACAGTAAAGATTCAAATAAAATCCAGGGGAAGATTTCAGAAAAAGGGCTCCGTTATGATCTGACAGTTCCTTTTGCCCGCTTTGTTGTTCAAAACCGCAATGAAATAGTGTTCCCGTTTAAAAGGTATCAGATTCAGCCTGTCTGGCGGGCCGACAGACCTCAGAAAGGACGTTACAGAGAGTTCTATCAATGTGATGTTGATGTTGTTGGCAGTAATTCATTACTAAACGAAATTGAACTTATCCAGATAGTTGACGACGTATACAGAAGGCTTAATATCAACGTAATTCTAAAAATCAACAATCGTAAAATCCTTTCAGGAATAGCTGAAACAATCGGGGAACACGACAGGATTGTAGATATAACGGTAGCAATTGACAAACTAGATAAGATAGGTCTTGAAAAAGTTAATCTTGAACTTGAAGAAAAAGGGGTATCGAAGGAAGCAATTGAAAAACTGCAACCCATCCTATTGCTAAAAGGCTCGAACGAAGAAAAGATTGAAAATATAGCACAGGTTATTTCAGGATCAGAAACAGGCAGAAAGGGTATCGAAGAAATGAAAACCATTTTTTCATACTTGAAAAACATTAGCCTGAACATTGGAGTCGAGATTGATTTGACCTTAGCCAGAGGCCTGAATTATTATACCGGCTCTATCTTTGAAGTTAAGGCTTGTGATGTTTCAATTGGCAGTATCACAGGCGGAGGACGCTACGACGATCTCACCGGAATATTTGGAATGCCCGGTGTTTCAGGTGTAGGTATTTCATTCGGGGCCGACAGAATTTATGATGTCATGGATCAGCTTAACCTTTTCCCTGAAAATGCCCTTGCTACTTCAAAAATCTTATTTGCCAATTTCGGTCAGGCTGAAGAAAAATTTGTTTTGCCAATTATTACAACACTACGAGGAAGTGGCATTGCCTGCGAAATCTATCCCGAAGCTGATAAAATGAAAAAACAAATGAATTATGCCAATCGTAAAGCAATTCCATTTGTTGTCCTGGCCGGTGAAACTGAAATAAAGGAAGGCAAAGTCATTCTTAAAAATATGGAAACCGGTGAACAAAATCTTATCAACCCGGGGGAAATAATAAATCACATATAATTAAAACTTCACATAAAGGCAAGCAGCATTAATTGATTTTAATGCTGCTTTTTTTTTAATAAACCAATACCATGAACCAACCACATTCGTACCACATAGGAGGTATCTCCTGTTATAATGGGAGATACCCCCTTTATAATGGGAGATACCTCCTATGTGGTACGAATCTGGTACGAATATGTCAGGCAGATTGTGATTGTATTCCAAGGATTAATCCCAGAGTCCCGTTTTCAAAATATGAAGTGCTTTATGGATATATTTTTATTTCAAAAAATACTCATTAATAATAATCCATCAGAATAATAAAAACTTGATATTATACACTTCCCTATTTTAATAAGATTTGCCACATAATTGATTAACAATGATATTTCAATGATCAGATTCTTTTAAGCGATAAA
>CAYUEI010000293.1:0-3670 GCA_964443445.1 uncultured Prolixibacteraceae bacterium
ATCTTCTATATTGTTTTTATTCTTTAATATTTAAAATAGCTGTAACATGATCCCTTACATTTTCCATGAGCCATTGGGGTGTTGAGGTTGCACCTGTTATGCCAATTGTTTCAATACCGGAAAGCCATTCCGGTTTTATTTCTTCCGGTTTTGAAATGAAATAGCACCGTGGATTGATTTTCAAACATTCATTGAATAAGAGATTTCCGTTTGAACTGTTCTTTCCGCTTACGAATATTACTAAATCGTATTGGGCAGAAAATTCTCTTAGTCTGGGAACCCTGTTTGCAACCTGCCGGCAAATTGTATCGTGGATCTTTATATCATTCTTTGCTCTTGCCTTTATTTCAGCACTTATTTTGTGAAAATCTTCAAGGGGAAAGGTTGTCTGACTAAAGACTTCAACAGGATTGTCGAAATTCACCTTTTCCAGATCCTCCATTTTGGAAACAACTACTGCATGGTTTTGTGTTTGCCCGACAAGGCCAACTACTTCAGCATGACCTTTTTTTCCGATAATCACAATCTGACCATCTTGTGAAGAAATATTCTCAAATGCTGATTTTATCCTGTCCTGCAGTTTAAGCACTACGGGACAAGTAGCATCAATTATTCTGTTATTGTTTTCTTTCAGAGTGTTATAGGTAGAAGGGGGCTCGCCGTGTGTGCGGATTAAAACGGTGTCGTTGGAGATATCAGAGATTTCATTTTTACTGATGTTTTGAAGTCCCAGGGCTTCAAGTCTTTCTATTTCTTCATGATTGTGAACTATCTCGCCCAGACTATAAAGTTTTTCATTGTCAGTAAGATGTTTTTCTACCGTATCGATAGCTCTTCTGACTCCGAAACAAAAGCCTGAACCGGGTTCTATATCAATCTTCATGAGTAATCTCCTTAACTTTGTTAATGGCCCATTCAAGCTGTTGCTCTCTGGTCAGATTACTATTGTCAAGAACTAAAGCATTTTCAGCTTTTTTTAGAGGACTTTCTTCTCTGTTCTGGTCAATGTAATCCCTTTCGATTACATTCTTTAGAATATCTTCGTAAGTAGCATCTGAGCCTTTTGCTTTTAGTTCATCATATCTTCTCTGAGCCCTTATTTCGGGAGTGGCAGTCATGAAAATCTTTAATTCAGCATCGGGGTAAACAACTGTGCCAATGTCTCTTCCGTCCATTACAATTCCTTTTTGGCTGCCCATCTCCTTTTGTAGTTTCACCATAGCAGCGCGTACCTCCTTTATTGTAGCTACCGGACTAACATTATTTGAAACTTCAAGTTCCCTGATTTCTTTTTCAATATTTTCACCATTAAGATAAGTGTCGCTTTTTAATTCAGCAGGGTTATATTTGAATTCAATTTTTATCTCAGGAAGGTGCTCTATAAGTTTCTCTTTATCAACAATCTGATCTTTAATAAAATTATTGCGGAGGGCAAATAAAGTAACAGCCCTGTACATTGAGCCTGAATCGATATAGTTGTATTGAAGTAGTTTTGCCAATTCTTTCGATAAAGTACTTTTACCACAGGAAGAATGGCCGTCAACGGCAATGATAATTTTTTTATTTGTCATTAGTTTAAATTTAAGAGCAAAGATAATGTTTTGGAAATTCAGATTAAAAAAACAACAATAGGGTAATTAATGTTTAAAATCTCCCGGATTGAATGAAACAGAAAAGATATTGGAAATTCCGCTGAGATGATAGCTCGAAATAGCATAAGATAATCTGAACTTTGATATTTTAACATTGAAACCTCCTGATAGTCCGACGAATCCGCTATTGCTTTTAACAGAAAGTTCTCTTTTCCTTTGGAAATTGTATCCAATTCCAATTGAGAAGTTTTTGCTGGGGACAAACTCCATTCCAATGATAACATGCCTTAAAAACTGGGTAATTATATCATCAGATTTGCCATCAATCATTTCGCCTTCTTTTTCATGGTCTTTATCCCAGGTGCTTTTATCTGTGAGTTTCCAGTTGTGCAACTGATTTAAGGTTCCACAAAAGCGGAAAGGTGCATGCGCAAGTTTCTGAGAGAAGCCTAATTGTATATCGAAAGGCAGTGGTTCATTGATATCTTTGGTAAGATATTGATAAGAGTGGATCATGGCCCCCATATTTTTGAATACTAATCCTGCTGAAAATAACCCGGTTGAGTCAGTTATTGATGCTCCGAGATCGGCAGCTATCCCGAAGGAATTATAAGTTTCGTAAACTGAATATATTGGTTTGATGTTAATGCCTAAAGTGATATTTTTCCAAATGTTGCGTGAATAAATCAGGTTGAGGGCATAATCGGCAGCAGTAAAAGTAGCCCCGGTTTTAACTCCGTTGTTAAGGCTTTCATCAAACTTACCATAGTTGATGTAATGCATGCCGACAGCAAAAGTTCCAATATTGTTATAATGACGGGAATAAGCTACATATCCGTAGTTTATATCTGAAATATAATTCACATAATTTAAGGTCACATGGTTATGCGTACCGGGCATTAACAGGGCAGGGTTGTAATAGCTTAGCTGGAGTTCAGCACTGTCGATTAAACCTGCCTGAAAACCACCTAGTGCACTTACTCTAGCTGAAGATGATAAATTAAGGAAATCGTAAGTTGAGCTTCCCCCGAACTGGGAAAACCCTTTGAATGTTAATAAAAGCAGCAGAATAAATGTAAATCTTATCCTCATCATTACCGTTTATCAATTAACGCCAAAGATAAATTTTTATTATTATCATGCTATTGTCAAAATGAAATATGAGCATATAAAAAACAACTGCCGAAGTAAATCCGGCAGTTGCATTTCAGTTTAAATATTTTGTATAAGAATTGATTATTACTAATATTTTTTAATCAACCTTATTGTTCTTCTAATTAAAGAAGGAAACTGGTATCATCTGATATCTTTGTTCCTCATTGTTGCAAGATATTCGATAAGAAAACTCGCTCGTGTCTTACAGCAATATTGAAGATATTTTTTCTCCAATTGCAAAAACCTTGAATTGAAGATTATTTTATGGCTGTTGTTGAATAAAAATAAAAAGTTGGAATTGGGGTTAGAAATCAACTTTAAAGGGATTGCCCCTTCAGTTTTGTTTGGTATTCTTGCACTGCTTGTAGCTAGGCCTGAATTATCATTTGGAACAAAAATCTGACTTTCGCTTGTCTTTTCGTTATCGTCAGATTCAAACTTGTCGTTAAGATAAACCATCAGTCCAATCATCAGCAGGAAGCCAATGATTTTAATGCGGGTAATATTTTTAACTGACAATTTCATATTTTAATTAATGCCAAATGTATAAAATCTAATTACTTTATCAAAATCAGTTTGCCGGTAACTGTTGACCCTCCCGATTCCATTTTTATGAAATAAATTTTATTGCCAAGGCCATGGCAATCGAGAGTTATCTTATGAGTGCCGGCTTTTTCAAAAGATTCTGTAATAGTTTTAACTTTTTTTCCCGTCATGTCAAATAGTTCAAGCTTTACATTTCCCGGTTCATGAATTGTATAGGAAATTGTTGAGAATGAGTCGGCAGGATTAGGAACACAGAATATTGAAATATTTTTAGTTTTTATTGATTGCGAAGAAACATTTGTTGTGTCAGTCACAGTACTTGTATCTTCAATTGCAATTGAAATATAATCGAAGCTCATCCATCCCCATGAATCGTC
>CAYUEI010000294.1:0-3666 GCA_964443445.1 uncultured Prolixibacteraceae bacterium
CAAATGATCGGTTTTTCTTTGGATTGAAGTATTCCCATTCATCCATATAGAGAGGAGGAACCCAGTTTGTATGGTTTTTATGAATCTTTGCAGGCAGATGAATGAATTTACGTAAATCACTTCTCGTTTTTACTTCTTTGATCGTTATTTCCATACTCTTTAGGTTTTTAAAAAATGAAGATAGGTAAAAAAGTTTTGTATAATTTCAATTGGAATTGTTTTTTTCACAAATAACTGACTAAAGATGTGATTTGCGTCTTTTTTCTTAGAATTGACAACCTATATGAATCTATGTTAATTGAAGTTGAGTAAGAGGGGTGCATCATTTATGACTTCATGATTATGACTATTGATTACACCTCTGAAATACCAGTAAATTCGCTATTCACGCAATGAAAATTAGCACTAATTATTACATTTCCCAACTCCAAAATCTCGATAATTTTCCTAAAGCTAAACGGTTTTATGGAACTGTATTTTAATAAAAAATGGGTTCATTTAAACAAATTTGTCACCTTCAATGTCCAAGCTTTTGGTTTTGTCTAAGTTTTATGCTTTCAACTGGGCATAGACGCAGTGTTTTGTGCATGGGTTGGTTGTGTCGATAATGGCTTTCTTTAAGTCGCAATTTTCGTCGGAAATTTGGGGTAATGGCACTGGGAAAAATGGTGGCAATTTTTTCTATATTTTGTTTGGTAAGGTTTATGGATTCCCTTTTGAGTTTTACCATAGGCTTTATTTTTTCTACAAAAAAAGGATTAGCCTATTATTTAATTACTTAGTTGTATGCTGTTTCTATTTCTTTTTTTCTTTTTTAGTTTCAAAAAACAAACTAAAACACAGAATATCAACGTTATGGTGTAATTTATTCTACTTTTTCTTTTTCATTTCTTTTTTTTTATGCCAACTTATACTTCCTGTATGTTCTTCCACCACTTACTGATAATTTGTTGTTTTTAACCATAGTGTAAAGTGTTTTTTGAATATCGGCAATGTCTACATCTGGCAATCGGTTATGAATTTCTGCTTTCAGACTATTCGGATGAAGTCTTAAATCTTCCTCAATTAAAGCCTCTAACCTATGCGGCTCAATTGTTTTTAGCGATGTTTTGATGATTGCTTTTGAGTTTGCAATTAGTTTTGGGTTAACCAGAAATTCGTTTGCTTTTTTATTGCCTCTTGTTATAAGAATTCCTTGATTGACCAAGCGGGAAGTATAGCTTCTCAAACGATCTTCCTCGGATAATTGTAAAAGCATGGAAAGGCGTGTTGATAAAAGTTTCTTATGACGGGCAATTAATCCAAAAGCGATAAACTCTTTTTGGTTAAGGGTGTATTGTTTTGAAACATAATCTAGTAATGGCAAAACTTCCTTATCAATAATTTTTGAACTCTGAATGACATGGGTAGAATTAAAGTCGGTTTCGATGATTGGATTCTCTTTCGAATCCATTGAATTCAATTCGTAAATCAGATCATAACCAGATCCTTCACCTTCCATCAACTTTAAATCGTGCATAATTCGGATCAAGTGAGGATTTCGGCGTTGCCGTGCATGAAGTATATTGTCTTTAGTTACTCCAAGCGGCAAACCACCAGGATTTGTAATTTCTAATCGGTCGGGATACACCTGAATAAGAATGTCGCCTGATATCGTGTAGCTTTTATGGGCAAAGGCATTGATTAATAACTCGCGAATAACTTTTGGATGATAATGCCTGATTTGTTTACGGAATAATCCATCAGGGAACTCGTGGGAATAGGTAAGCTCAATCGCAATATGTTCAATGTCTATAAGTATTTCTTCAGGATTCATCAGATTGTCGTGCCAATCTTCCTTCCTAACTTTATTTTCCATTGCATCGTAAACAATGTATTGAACCGTAATTGGATAAGAAATGCGACTTCGTTGTTTGGCATTTCCCAGCCATAAAATTCCCAGGTAGGTTAAATATCCATCAATAACAAGATTGTAATTTTCAGCAATTTCAATGTCCGACATTTGTTTTAAATGTGATTTTACTCTGTCAGAATTTCGGATTTTATCGGTAAAACTCAATAAAGCCTTTGGTTCAATCTCTTTTAATGTTACACTTTTTGTACAAACCGTTTCCCATTGAAATGCTTCTTTCTCGTTTGCCAGACGGTGAATATCTTCATTGCGGATTGGCTCACATTTATCAGCAACGCGAATATAAAATTTGCCATCGCTGGTAGAAGCTATTGATTTTAATGAAGGAGAAACCGTTATCGTAAAATAATGAGAACCATTAGAATGAGTTAAAACGACTGACCCTGACAAACTAACATTAAAGCAAAGACTTCGAAGTCTCGTGACTGCATCGTTAGCTTCGTTTTGTTTAATAACCTGGTTTAATGGCGGCAGTTTTGTTTTATCCTCGATTCCGATACCAATAGTACCACCTTGTGCATTAGCCAAGCTCACACAAGTCACAGCAAGTTCTTTAAAACCTTTGTCTCCAGTTCTGATTTTCTGAAGGCCTTTGTATTCTGTAAATAATGTTTCGTCGGACATTTGTATGTTCTTTTAATACACCTACTATCAATTTATAGTTTTCAGAAAATCTTTAATAACAATTCTTTTCTCCTTTCTACTGGCATACCTTAACAGCTTGTCTACATTAATGGTATACTTTGAAAAAGCATTATTGAAAATGTGTGTTAATTCATATCCTTGTAAAAAATTAAACTCTTTGTCGCAGAACAAATCGACTAATAGTTTTTCTATGGTAATGGTATTTACCCCTCTGATTACCTGGGTTGGTGAACCTGTTACCAACGGACGCACAACGAAAATGTATTCGTTTGAAACCACATTGTCGTTCGATCGTCCCTTAAAGATGTTTTTGAATCTGTCGTGTAATTGCTCAAAAACCGACTCAACCGCATCGCGTTCAACATCAATATAGATTATGCGTTTATTTATCAGGTGTTGAGCTAACAGGTTGATTTCTTCAATTGACCAAATACAGTTTTTAAGGCAAGGAAAATTAGAACTCATGAAGCTGTTGATTTTAAATAACTTCATGTTTATCTCAGGCTGAAAAGTATTATCAGAACCTAATTTGTATGTTCCTCTGCCGATACGCTGGATAACACCAAGTTTCACCAGTGAATTTATTCGCCAGTAAACTGTCGATTTGGGAACCAAATTGTTGTATTCCATATAGAATGAATGCAATTCTTCTACATGAAATGATTCCTTATTCCCAAAGAATTTTTCTAGTTCTTTTATATGTAATTCTGCGTTTCTCATTTAAGTATTCGAATACAATAATAACTAAAATATTGACAGTTATTTGCATTTACTGTCAAAAATCTAGTTTGCTCTCATAAATCATTATCTTGATTTACTGGTTTGATTCGGATAGGCTCTCCATCTAATCCAGGATCAGTAAACAAATCAGGTTCATTCCTAAAGTCTAAAATTGGCATTCAAATCAAGATGTCATAATGAAATACTATCAAGATCCAAGAGTTGTCGATAAGGTTATCCAAAATTTTAGTATGTAATAATTTGATTTCCCAACTCCATTTCCCAACTCCAGAAATAAAAAAAGGACTCACATTTCTGTAAGTCCTTTATTTTCAGTGTAGCGAGAGCCGGGCATGATCCGGCGACCTCATGATTATGAATCATGCGCT
>CAYUEI010000295.1:0-3615 GCA_964443445.1 uncultured Prolixibacteraceae bacterium
GTATACTTAAGATTTTCAGGAAAATTCATCTTGAAATATTTTTTGGTTTCTAATACTCAAAAGTAAAAAGATTTTTCTAATCCCGATATGTACATTTATATAAAACTTTAAGCATTGCTTCAGATCCTTCATAAATTAAATAATTAGAAATTTTTTTATCAATTTTGTATCAGATATATATGCTTATGATGGAAGAAATAATTATTCATTCACACCGCGATTTGAAAAAAGCTGCCCGTCAGTTTATAAGTTTTATGGGAAACCATACTGTATTTGCTTTTTATGGAAATATGGGGGCAGGAAAAACTACTTTTATTAAGGAAATTTGCGAAACGCTCGGAGTAAGGGAGAATATCACAAGTCCTACATTTGCAATTGTAAATGAATACATTACTGAGGAAGCCATACCCATTTATCACTTCGATTGCTATCGCTTGAAAGATAAAAATGAAGCCCTGGATTTTGGTGCCGACGACTACCTTTATTCAGGCAATCTCTGTTTCATAGAATGGCCTGAAATAATAGAAAGCCTGCTGCCCGATGACTGTGTTTCTGTTAATATTGATGTTTTACCTGATGAAACAAGAAAAGTGACAATTAAAATGTAATTTTGGTTAAAATCTAACACTATGGCAGAACAACCTCAACCGGGAATGTATCATTTTGAGGAGCAGCATTTGCTTCCTGCAGAAGAAAAGCTCGAAATAAGGAAGAAAATTCAAAAGATAAATATTGGTATTCCGGCTAATATAAGCAGTGATGAAAAATGCCTGCCGCTTACTCCCCAGGCCGTTGAGATTCTTGTTAATGCAGGCCACGAGGTTATGATTGAATCTTCTGCCGGACTAAAAAACCGCTATGCCGACGCTGAATATGCCAATTCCGGAGCTATAATTACTCCCAACAAAACCGATGTTTTTCAATGTGACTACGTTTTGAAGGTTGCCCCTTTCACTATGGATGAAATTGCATTGCTTAGGGGAAATCAAATTCTTTTTTCAAAGCTTCAGATTGATTCTCAAAATGAAATGACCATCAAAACCCTGATGCAGAAGAAAGTTACTTCCATTGCCTTTGAATATTTAAAAGATGAAACAGGGGGATTGCCTGTAATGCAATCACTTAGCGAAATATCAGGTATTGTATCGATGACGGTTGCCAGCGAGCTGCTTAGCAACAGCGCTGGTGGTAAGGGCGTTCTTTTTGGCGGGGTGACCGGCATTTCTCCTGCCGCAGTTATTTTACTTGGCGCTGAAACAGCAGCCGAGTTTGCTGCAAGGGCAGCTCTGGGGCTTGGGGCTGAAGTTAAGGTTTTCGACAATTCGGTGACTAAGCTAAGAATGTTCTCCCAGAAGTTTAACCAGAATATATTCACTTCATTATACTATCCAAGGGTATTGAAAAAAGCTATTTCCAGTGCCGATGTAATTGTTGGCGCTCAGCCTTTTAATTCAGTTCCCCAATATATCGTTCCCGACGATATGATCCAGAAAATGAAGAAAGGATCAATAATCATCGATCTTAATGCCTCGCAGGGAGGTTGCTTTGAAACCACCCGGTGCACCGGGCTTTCCTCTCCGACTTATGAAAAGGAAGGGGTGATTCATTATTGTGTTCCAAACATTTACGACCGTGTTTCACGAACCACAACCATCTCGCTGAGCAATATCTTTGCTTCCATACTTCTTGAAATTGGAGAGATAGGCGGAATAACCAATTATGTGAAAAGCCAAAAGGGTTTCAGGGATGGAATTTATATTTTCAACGGTATTCTGACTAATAAAGACGTAGGTAATAAAATAAATATGCAGGCCAAGGATCTTGACCTGCTGTTAGCTGCTTTTTAAAAAGAATCGTTATTATAGAGCTGCAAACCAGCTTTGAAAGTACTCGCCAACGAAAGGAACAGGCTTCTGTTCATTTTTAACTGCATAGACAAAGCTGAGTACCCAAAATGCGAATGCTACGATCCATACCATCCATCCTACAACAGGAATCCAGCTGACAATCATGAATAAAACGTGAAGCATCAAAGTCTGTCTCAGATAGAATGATGCCATTTCATCTTTTTTATCATTATTGAGAAGCAGTACAATTAACCATCCTATGATAGTGATATGAGCTAAAATTGCTTTTGTGCGTGAATCCATTTCTATTAATTTTTATTTGTACACAAATTTAAAAAACATTGGCAAACGAGGTAAATAATTTTGGAGTAAATAAATTCATTTAACGGTAAGGGGGAGATTAACGGCGGTGAGTTGTAACTAATTCGAATTATTCCTTGCCGGGTTCACGGTATTCGGAAAGCATTCTGAACAATACCACATCCGTACCACATCCGTACCACAATAGGGGTTTCTCCTGTTATAATGGGAGAAACCCCTATTATAATGGGAGAAACCCCGAATGTGGTACGGATGTGGTAGGTAAATGGCAAGGTATTTAACGTAGTGGCTTATATTTAATCAAAGATATGTGGCTTGAAAGTTTTCCGGATGACTTCATGTTCGAGCTGTCAAAAGAGGAGTTCGATAACTTGAGGTCACAAATTGTGACCTCAAGTTGGGGAGGTTCCCGATATCTGCCAATGGCGTTTACAGAACAAGGAGTGAAATGCTCACTGACACGTTAAGCATGAAACTGGACATCGAGGAAATCAAAAAGAAACTTGCTAACCAGGACAAAAACATCGAATTGGTTTTTAACTACCTTGACGAACTAATCGAAAAGCAGGATAACCCAAAGCCCCGGAAACGGATAGGCTTTTTACGAGACAACGAAGAATAGGTGAACCCATCTCCATTTTATGACCATGCATTAGTATTAAAATCGCAATACATATAACTTGACAATAATCGGAGTATAAAATTCCTAAAAGTTTTTAATTTTGAATAGTTTTAGGAATTTACGTATCATTTCCTGTAATAATCAATTGCGCATAAACGGGACTTAGATACACTTTGGGTACTTATAGACAAGAAGTTGATTTTGTTGTTTGCAACAACGAAGGCTATACGCAATATATACAAGTTGCCCAAACAGTAGAAAGCGCAACGACTTTAAAACGAGAGTTAGCCCCATTTGACAGTATTGCAGACCATCACGAAAAGCTTTTAATTACAATGGACTACGATACAGGCACATATAACGGAATAAAGAAAGTAAACGCAATAGATTGGCTTACAAATGCCTAAAATAGTTATATCTGATTCCTTCTACTCTAAATTTTGACCACCAATATATTAATAATCAAATACTATTTAATTATCTTTTTCGTTATTGTTAAATACTTCTAATCGATTGTATTTAGATAGCTGTAATAGAATCATGAGATATTATTTTGCAATTCTTTTATTGACATTATTTCCAATAGTTTTATTCTCCCAGCCATTTCAGGTAAAAGGGTATGTGAAAGATAAATCATCAGGGGACATTCTTCCTAATGCACATGTATTTATTGATAATCACGAAAAAGTTATTGTTGCCAATAATTATGGGTTTAAATTCTAAGTTAACATTACTGCCAAAAATCAGCTTTTTTTCTCCCTTAACTTATTTAAATCAATTACCTTTGCCCACGTTTTTTAATTTTCAACACAGTTATGTTATGGC